>NZ_JBQKIK010000023.1:0-57852 GCF_052117805.1 Bilifractor sp. LCP21S3_F8
AATCAACAAATGGCTCTATCACAGAATACGTATGTGTATATGGAAACAATGGAAGAAACCCAAGACAAAGGTGCGAAATCTGATTAAGATGGGTGTACCCGAGGACTTAGCATGGCAGGCTGGGAACAGCCGAAGAGGCCATTGGTTCACGACGCATACAGTCGCAGTCAATATGGCTATGACAAAAGAAAGACTGATAAACAGTGGCTTCTATGATTTAGCCACGGCCTATCAGTCTGTGCACGTTATCTCAACTATTGAAAGCGCCGTATACCGAACGGTACGTACGGTGTTGTGAGAGGACGGCGGTTAGTCACCGCCTCCTACTCGATTTTACGCGAACAGTGAGCCGCAGCCGAATGCGAAGTATTCGTGTGCGGCGAGCGTCGCGATAGCGAGATAAAACTCGCGCAGCGTGTTTTATCTCGTTTGAAAAGAGCCCGGGTTCCGTGAGCTTTTCCAGTGTCTGGTCAGGAAAAGTAAAAAAATTAGCACTCAACACTTGACATGGCTAACAAATGGTGCTATTACATAATCGTAACAAGAAAGGGTTACATAAGATGAGCTGAAGGGCCGCGGATACAGAGACCCGGAGCGAATCGAAAGACGAAAAGAGCATTAGAGAAAGGCTCAGAAGTTACATGCAGGGTGCTTGAGACGACATCCGGACATGCTTTTATGGTAAAAGGAGGTATGACTTATGATGTATTTACCAAGTTTGTTCGGAGAGGATATGGAAGATATGATGGATGATTTTGATGATGAATTCTTCGGAAAAAGAAATCCGGTGTTCGGGCGTCATGCAAAAAATCTCATGAAGACAGATATTAAGGATCAGAAGGATCATTATGAACTGGACGTAGATCTTCCGGGATGTAAGAAAGAAGATATTGCGCTGACACTCAATGATGGCTATCTGAACATTGCCGCTCAGAAGGGTCTCGGCAAGGAAGAGAAAGATAAAGAAGGCAAGCTGATCAGACAGGAGCGTTACGCAGGCAGTATGGCGAGAAGCTTCTATGTAGGTGAAGGCGTCAAGGAAGAGGACATCGGAGCAAAATTCGAGAACGGTGTTCTGAGAATTACAGTCCCGAAAAAGGAAGAGAAGAAGGCAGTTCCGGAGAAGAAGACAATTGCAATTGAATAACAGCCGATGGAATTCTGGCTGTGTATTCTGTCCGTGCACCGGATGATCAGCCGGGAGGCTGACCGGTCGCAGGTATCAGAACCGCAGCGTATACAAGTTTCGGCGGATAATAAACAGATGCAGCAGAGGAAAAAAATATCTCTGCTGCATTTTTATGTCTCTCGTTCGCGGGGAATATGGGGTTATAATTAAAAGCACAGAATGATAATAAAAACGCAGGGCGATAATAAAAGTATGGGTTTATAATAATAAGCAGAGAATAAATCTATTCAGAAGGAGGATAAATCTATTCAGAAAGAGAATGAATCTATTCAGAAGGAGAATATATCCGTTTCACGCAAGAAAGCGTTCATTGCCAGGTGGAGCAGTAACAGAGAACAGGGTCCGAAGATAAGGCGGAATTCGGCTTGTCTTCGGCAGATATGAAGAAAGCCGACAGGATATGTGGGACGAAATCAGGGAGTAAAGGATATGGGAGAGGACAGGGATTTCACGGATAATCAAAAGGAAGAAAAGCAGCTGACGGAGAGCCTGGAGAAGATGAACCGGGAGAACACGGAGCTGTGCCGCAGAATTCAGAAGGGTGATGTGTCTGCCCAGGAGGAGCTCTGTGAGAAGAACAGAAAACTGGTAGACAAATACGCCTGGTCGTATCACAAGTATTACGGGAATGACCTGGATTTTGAGGACATTGAGAACATGGGGCTTACAGGCCTTCTGCATGCGGCGGAGAAGTACGATCCGGAGAAGGGCGCGTCCTTCAGCACATACGCGACCTTCTGGATACGCCAGTCGATCGTCCGGGGAATCATGGAATCAGGATTTTCGGTCCGGATTCCGGTGCATGTGTTCTCGGCAGTGTCGAAGGCATCCGCGATCGACAGCAGGCTCTCTCAGGAAGGCGTGGATGATCCGGACAAGCGCAGGGCAATGGTTGCAAAGGAAATGAAAATTCCGGAGGAAAAGGCGGCGTACTATCTGTCTCTGAAGCAGGATTTTTTCACAATGCCTTCTCTGAACAATCCGGTCGGCGACGATGGCGAGACGGAACTGGGGGATATGGTGACCGGTGATGATCATCTTTCAGTGGAGGATGCCGTCGTGCAGTCGGACATCTACAATCGTCTGGATGAAATCGTAGGTACTTTGTCCGATCGGGAACAATATGTCCTTAAGCGCAGGTTCGGACTGGATGGAAATGAGGTGCAGACGCTGGATGAAATCGGAAAGCAGCTGGGAGTCACAAGAGAACGGGTGCGTCAGATCGAGGCAAAAGCGATCCGGAAGCTCCGCGCGCCAAAGACGATGCTGAAGCTGAAGGATGCGGAGTCATAAGAAGAATTTCTGAAGCAGAAGTAAGGCGGAGAATTGCGTCACGAGACAGAGCAAAATGTGAGAAAATAAAAACAGAACATAGCACAGAAAAACCAGAAGATAACACAGGAAAAACAGAATAAACACAGAATAAAAAAGAAAAGGAGAATGCCGCGTGGGACATTCTCCTTTTCTTTTTTAAATGAGGGGGAGATAGTGAGTGGTTAATCAACTATCTGAGTAAAAATATACGTGGAAGTTGTGATTAAAATGTGGTGGCTGTCTAAAGAAAATATAAACTTTATCCATTTCAATTTGAGAGACCCGCAAAGTGGAGCCTTCCAGTATTCGGGGCAATGTTGATTTTGGTGCCTTGATTTCGCTTCCGCAGTCATGCTGCCGGTTGAAGGGGTTGAGGTTGAGAAATCGACAGATAAAATGTATAGTAAGATCAGATCCGATATCAGGGACAGCAGGTATTTTCCTGAAGTGATGCGCGAATATACAGCCTGTTGAGCGGATCTTCCGGGCTACACGCGCGGCTTGCAGAGTCTGCTGAGCGGATCTTCCGGGCTACACGCGCGGCTTGCAGAGTCTGCTGAGCGGATCTTCCGGGTGACAGGCGTAACTAACTGTTGAGTTTACGGGGCTTCCACTCCGGGGAATGATGAAGAAGAAGCTGAGAGGAACGGGCGATGGATGATTTTTGGGGATGCAGGCATGCACTGTGTCAATACGGGAAGAGACATGGAAGCTACGATGGTCTGGAGGAGATCTCACTGGACAAGGTCGGAGTAAGGGTAGAAAATCACTATTTTATGTATGGAGATTATGTTATCACCGTTGAGGAAAGCATTCGGGAAGCGGATTTGGCGCGGTCTTACAGTGCCTGGATCTCGGAGGATTCCTATTCGGAGGTGCGGCAGTATGTGATCGGTTATCGTCCGCTTTCGGGATTTGAAAAAACAGGGCATGATTACCGGGAATTTATCCGGGAGTCTGTTCTTCAGGATAACAATATTCCCCGTGCGATCCGGAAGCTGAACGCGAAGCTTAGGCGTTTGAATGAGGAAACCTGGGAGAATGACGAGCGGGAGAATGAAGTATATCGTCTCTACGCTGCGCTCCGTGACACCAACGGGGATATTCTCGGATGCTGCCCGGTAGCTTTGATGGATTCTGAGGAGAAAGCAGGTGCGATTGGTGAGTTTCTGCGGTCTCATCAACTGCTTCCGGCAAAAGCATGGGATTTATATCGGGCGTCGCGGGACGCATCGGTTGAATATCGAGCGGCGAGGCTGACCGAGGAGGATATTCCAGAGTACTGGTGCGGGACCGATGAAAAGGTCGTCTTCAGTGCCTGTCTGTTTCGAGACTGTAACGGGAGCCCGGAGGATCAGGAATTATACGGCATCAAGCCGGAGTGTAGAATCGACACTGCCTCCTCCCGTGGAACGGTCGCTTATGTCCGTGGAAGAGAACTGGCGGGTGAGATCTGCGGCCTGATGAATGTGATGTCGCTGTATCCCATTGAGATGTATACGGAATTTGATTCGCCGGAACATACGATGACTGCGGGCATCCGGCGGATCGGGCCCGGAGAGGTGCCGGAGGCGGAGGAAAAACTTCAGAACGGGATTGTGCTTGAGATCATATCGAGCTGGAGAATGTGAGAAATCCACAGATGTTTTTCTCGTTTGGGAAAACATCTGTGGATTTTTACGTGAAAATCGGACCTGTAAACTTGCTTGTGTTCGAAGAAAGCAGGCATATCCGGCCACAGCTTCATGCGAGGATCAGAAGAAGCTGGAGCCATGCCTTATGCGGAGATAGCCGCCTGGTTCATGCGAAGAACAGAAGCAGATAGCCGCCTGGTTCATGCGAAGAACAGAAGCAGATAGCCGTCTGGTTTATGCGAGGAACAGAAGCAGATAGCCGCCTGGTTTATGCGAGGAACAGAAGCAGATTGGATGCCACAAGTCCGATGAGGGATGAGGCGGCAATCATGAAAGGGTTGCTTTTCTTCTTCATGAGAGAGAGATTCAGAACGATGATGCCGCAGGTTACGAGAAATACCGGAAGAACGGCTATGCCGATGGAGGCGGCGGTGCTGAGGCTGGTCTGAATCATGGAGCACATGACGTTGAGCAGAAGGCCGGCGATGATGGGACGGATCCAGTGGCCGATTTTCTGAAACACGGTGATGTGCTCCACCGAGTTATAGGCATGATAGACAAGGCAGAATACAAGCCCGGAAGCAACAACGCTGCAGATGAACCCGGCGAATGCTACGGCGATGCCCTGGACGGGTGAACCGTTCAGATTGTAGCCGATATAATATCCCACACCGGTGAGAATTTTGCTGAGAATCGATCCGGGCAATACATTTGCCACAGGAACGAGGAGGGAATAGAATTCCCCGTAGGTGACCATCCCGGAGTTGACAAACAGGCCATCGGCGACCGAGAGATAAGCGTCTCCTCCTCCGAAGGAGATGATAGAAGAAAAAAATCCCCGGATCAGATAGAGAGGCGTTTTTTCGGTCAGAAAGAGAGCGGGCAGTGCACAGACAGCCAGAAGCAGGAGCCAGGCGAGGGTCTCCTTCAGGAAATGCAGAAGATTTTTTCTTCCGGAAAGCAAAGCCCTGTGCGCGCGCAGATCATCCCGGATGCTGAGAATCATTCCTGCGGCTGCGCAGAAATACATAGCAGCAACCAGGATTCTGCGGGGGCCAGCTCCCGGAATGAGGTGAGCATGGCCGGCACTGAGTGCATACAGAGCTACAAGAACGGCAGAAACCGCTGTTTTCCATGGGGTGTTTTTCCCTCCGGTGAAGAGGATCACGAAAAAAGCAAGCCCCAGGATCTGAATGGTAGAGAGTCCGAAGAGATATCTGCCGTTCATAAAGGGGAGATTGCTGAAGGTTTTTCCGCATCCCAGAAAAAACACGGCAAGCATCACAAGGAAGGTTTTTCTGGTGTCGCCGGAGGCTGCATTCTGGGATTCCCGAAGGGTGTTGATGGCGTACAGAAGCAGCAGATAGCTGATAAAAGCACCGACGCCGATCGAAAAGCACTGGATCTCTGTCAGGACCAGGCCATCGGCTCCGGACAGGAGTGCCAGAATCAGCACCGTCAGAAGCGAACCGGGAAGTGCGAGCGCCAGGGCGGCAGAGAGCATCCCGGTGATTCCATAGGCGGAAAGACCGAGACCTGTGGCGATTTCGATGGGAAGAGCTCCCGGGGTGATGCATGCCACGAGAGTATCCTTGTCGTATTCCTTCTGAGTTACCAGCTTTGCGTCCTCGACGATTTCCTTCTCCATGACAGGAATCAGGGCGCATCCGCCACCGAAGCCGAGAAAGCCGATCTTAAAGAGCGAGGAAATCAGGGCCGGAAAATGCTTCCGGTTTCTCTTCGCTGCGGTCTTTCCGGTTTTTGCTTTTGTTTGTATCGCAGACATGGATAATCCTCACTAATTTTTACATGATTTCACATAATTCCTATAGACATGATAGGAAATCTATGCTATGATTCTACGATGAAACAGGCAAAAAATCAATAGAAGAAAGACGAAACAGATAAAAAGTCGAAATCAGCAGCCGGAAGTCAATACAGAGAAAAGGCAAGATCATCGAATCATTGAAAATATGAACAGGAGAATCGCAGACAATGGCATCGCGCACACGCACAGGAGTATCAAATGAAGATTGAAAGAATCAATGCAGATGTACTGATTATCGGAGGCGGTACCGCGGGCTGTTATGCCGCGCTTACTCTGGCGGATCGGAATCCGGAGCTCCGGGTTGTGATTGCGGAGAAGGCAAATATCCGGAGAAGCGGATGCCTCGCTGCGGGTGTCAACGCATTGAACGCGTATATTACGAAAGGGCACACGCCACAATTTTATGTGGACTACGCGCTGAAGGATGCGCACGGCATTGCGCGGGAGGATCTGCTGCTGACCATGAGCGAGAATCTCAATGAGGTGACCGCGAAGATGGAGCAGCTTGGGCTGGTGATTCTGAAGGATGAGAACGGCGAGTACGTGAGCCGCGGCAACCGGAACATCAAGATCAACGGGGAGAACTTCAAGCCGCTTCTGGCGGACGCGGTCAGAAAGCTGCCGAATGTTTCCGTGTACAACAATATTAATATCGTAGATCTTCTCCGGGATGAGAAAAGCGGCAGAGTTACCGGGGCCTTCGGACACGGTGTCAAGGAGGAAGTGATCTGCTTCTTTTCCGCGGATGCCACGCTGATTGCAACAGGAGGGGCGTCCGGCATCTACCGGCCGAACAATCCGGGATTTTCCAGACATAAGATGTGGTACAGTCCTTTCAATACCGGTGCCGGATATGCGATGGGAATCCGGGCGGGTGCGGAAATGACGACCTTCGAGATGCGATTTATCGCTCTTCGCTGCAAGGATACCATCGCGCCAACCGGTACGCTGGCGCAGGGAGTCGGCGCAAAGCAGATCAATGCCCTTGGTGAGGTGTATGAGAATAAATACGGACTGACCACCTCTCAGAGGGTATGGGGAACGGTAGAGGAGAATAAGGAGGACCGCGGACCCTGTTATCTCCGGACTAAGGGAATCAGCAGATCACAGACGGAGGATCTGGAGAAGGCATATCTGAACATGGCTCCTTCACAGACGCTGAAGTGGGTGGCGAGAGGCAAGGGACCGGATGAAGAGAACGTGGAGATCGAGGGGACAGAACCCTATGTTGTCGGAGGGCATACCGCGAGTGGCTTTTGGATCGACGACGGAAGACGGACAACGGTTCCGGGACTCTACGCTGCCGGAGATGTGGCGGGCGGCTGTCCGCAGAAATATGTGACCGGTGCTCTCGCGGAAGGAAAACTGGCAGCCTTGTCCATACTCAGGGATCTGAAGTCTCTGCGGGCGAAGATGAATCCCTGTGAAGAAATGAGGGTGACCGTAGGAAAGGATTCTCACCGTACCAATGAAAGTATAACAGAGGGCGGAATAACAGAAGGCCGGGACAGCATCAACACGGTGATACATCCGGCGTGGGATACGCTCACAGACGCCCGGATCCGCAGTGCCGTGAAGGAAATCGAGTCGCACTATACCGACGGGCAGCCAACATCCGGATATACCCCGGAGCAGCTTGAGGCAGATATGCAGGAGGTGATGGACCGCTATGCCGGAGGAATCAGCGAAAGCTACGCGTTTACAGAGGAATCTCTTGCGGAGGCGGACCGGAGGATCGACGGACTGATGCGGAGAGCCGGGGAGATCCGGGTGAACCGGCCCATGGATCTCGCGCATTATTTAGAGACGCGGGAGAGACTTCTCGTGGCGAAGGTGCTGATTGCGCACCTCGGCGCCAGAAAGGAGACCCGCTGGCATTGTTTTGCCGAGAATGAGAGCCATCCCGACAGAGACGATGAGAACTGGCTGAAATTTGTGAATTCCGTCTATGAGGATGGCAGAGTTCGGATGATTTTCCACCCGATCCGGACCGGAATCCGTGATTTCACCGTGGGAACCGGAGAAGAACCGGAAGCGGGAGTCGCGGAAGAACCGGAAGCGGGAATTGAAGCAGAAGCCACGGAAGGAACCGGATGGAGACAGCTGTTCGGAGAGGAGGCGGCAAGATGAGTATTCGAATCAATGACAGGTGCATCGGATGCGGCCGCTGTGCCGATGTCTGTCCCGGAAGCCTGATTGATGTCATCGGTAAAAAGGCAGTGATGCAGTATCCGGAGGACTGCTGGGGCTGCGTGTCCTGCGTAAAGGAATGTCCGGTCCGGGCCATTGAATTTTTCCTCGGAGAGGACATCGGCGGAGGTTCAGCCTACATGCAGGTGGAGCGGGAAGGAAAGCTTCTGAACTGGAAGTTCTATGATTCGGATCACCGGGAAAAGCCCATCCGCACCATCACCGTGGACAGTACAGATTCCAACAAATACTGAGCAATACAGATCAGGTCAGAACGCGACCCGGTTATAAAGAATCAGGCTGCAGCACGACCCGGTTATAAAGAATCAGGTCACAACGCGACCCGGTTATAAAGGATCAGGCTGCAGCACGACCTTTTAATAAATAATCAGGTTGTAACCCGACTAAGGCATACATCGACCAAGTCATAATAGGAAAGGATGAAATATCATGAGTAATCTTTCGCATCTGGACGCCCTGGAGGCAGAGTCCATCTACATTATCCGCGAGGTCGCGGCAGAGTGTGAGAAACCGGTCATGCTTTATTCCATCGGCAAGGACTCCTCTGTCATGCTTCACCTGGCAATGAAAGCCTTTTACCCGGCAAAGCCGCCGTTCCCGTTCCTCCATGTCAACACGACCTGGAAGTTCAAGGAAATGATCAAGTTCCGTGATGAGACGGCGAAGAGACTGGGCATCGACATGATTGAGTACATCAATCAGGACGGCGTGAAGCGGGGAGTCAATCCCTTCGATTACGGGTCATCCTACACGGACATCATGAAGACGCAGGCTCTGAAGCAGGCACTGAAGAAATACGGATTCACCGCGGCCTTCGGCGGCGGACGCCGTGACGAGGAGAAAAGCCGCGCGAAGGAGAGGATTTTTTCCTTCAGGAATGAGGCGCAGGCATGGGATCCGAAGAACCAGCGTCCGGAGATGTGGAAGCTGTACAACACAGAGATCCGGAAGGGAGAATCCATCCGTGTATTCCCGATCTCAAACTGGACGGAGGCAGATATCTGGGAGTATATCAAGCGGGAAAATATTCCGATTGTGCCGCTGTATTATGCTGCCGTGCGGCCATGCGTCGAGCGCGACGGACAGCTGATCATGGTGGACGATGACCGCATGCGTCTGAAACCGGGCGAAAAGCCGATGATGAAGAAAATCCGTTTCCGCACGCTCGGATGCTATCCTCTGACCGGAGGATTCGAGTCCGATGCCGACACACTTGACAAAATTATTGCGGAAACACTGTCTTCGGTAGAATCCGAGAGAACCACCCGTGTCATCGATAAGGACGGCGGAGAGGCCAGTATGGAAAAACGTAAGAGAGAGGGGTACTTCTGATGAGCGATCTTTTGAAATTTATCACATGCGGCAGCGTTGATGACGGAAAATCCACACTGATCGGACATATTCTCTATGACTCGAAGCTTCTGTACGCGGATCAGGAGAAGGCTCTTCTCCTGGACTCCAAGGTCGGATCCACGGGAGGCGACATCGATTACTCCCTTCTTCTGGACGGCCTGATGGCAGAGCGGGAGCAGGGAATTACCATCGACGTGGCATACCGCTATTTCACCACAGATAAGCGTTCCTTTATCGTTGCGGACACGCCGGGACATGAGGAGTATACAAGGAACATGGCTGTCGGCGCTTCCTTTGCGGATCTCGCCGTCATCCTGATTGACGCCACACAGGGAGTTCTGGTGCAGACGCGCCGTCACGCGAGAATCTGCGCGCTGATGGGAATTCACTATTTTGTATTCGCTGTCAACAAAATGGACCTCGCCAATTACAGCAAGGAGCGCTTCGACGAGATCACCGAACAGATTCATGTGCTGGCAAATGAGCTTCACCTCCGCAATGTGCAGATCATTCCGGTGTCCGCAACGAAGGGCGACAACATCACGAAGAAGTCCGCAAACATGCCCTGGTATGAAGGCCCGGCGATTCTCGAATATCTGGAGAATGTCGATGTAACAGAGAGGGGACACGAAGAGGGATGCTACATGCCGGTGCAGCGTGTCAATCGTCCGGATCATACCTTCCGGGGATTTCAGGGACAGATTGAGGCGGGAACCGTCCGGATCGGAGATGAGCTCACGGTTCTTCCGTCCGGTGAGAAGGCAGAGGTGGAGCACATTCTGATCGGAGACAAGGACGCCGAATCCGCAGACGAGGGCCGTCCGGTGACCATCTGCCTGAACCGGGAAATCGATATTTCCAGAGGCTGTGTGCTGGAGAAGGACAGCAAGATTGCCGTATCCAAGGTCTTTGACGCGACCCTTCTGTGGATGGATGACGCAAGGCTGGCGGACGGAGAGGATTTCTTCGTCAAACTTGGAACCAAGAAAATCGGCGGTTTTATCCGCAGGATTTTGTACAAGACGGATATCAACAGCGGCGAGCAGGTGAAGGCGGACACGCTGGAGAAAAATGAGATCGCGCTCTGCGAGATCGTCCTGGATGAGGCGATCCCGATGGATTTGTTCCGCAACCACAAGACCATGGGCGAGCTGATCCTCATTGACCGGATCAGCAATATGACGGCAGCCTGCGGCGTTGTGGAAAAACTTGTGAATGAGGAAGATACCGGCGTCAGAATCTCCGGCGGAGATATCACCGCAAGAGTGAACGTATTCGACGAATTTTTCTTCAACGAGAAGCATGACGCAATCGAGAATATGGGCGTCGAGGAGAAGGAATACGAGGTTGGAGATTCCTTCCCGGTCAAGGGTGAAAGCTACGAGTACCCGAACTATTTCGACATTCTGTCCGTGGATTCCGGCGCGTACGTGCAGATCCGCGATGACAGAGTGGCTGAGGTCGGCCCCATTGAGAATTACAGATACACCGGACTTCCTGCGGTGAATGCGAACGGTTTCGCGGTAGGAATCTCAAGTCAGAAGGATTTCGAAAACTTCCTGAAAGACCGGAAGAGCATGGACCGTCAGGAGTTCAACGCGAAATGGCTTACCTTTGAGACATACCGTCGGATTATCTTTACCGGAAATTCGTGGAGCATCTGAAACAATTGTTCAAATGAATCATAGCTTTTATGATCCCGCCAGGCGCTTACAGGGCCGGGCGGGATTTGTCTGTCTCTGAGCCTGACAATTGCGGCCTTTGATTGTCTGCGATTTTGCGAGAAACGATTGTGATTGCGTTGAAACAATTGCGGCAGAACGCTGGATTGATTTTTGGCACAATAATCAGATTATGGTTGACAGGAATACAGACAATATTTTATGCTATATATAGCATAAAGGAGGGGGAGGTTTGTTTAGCGTTAATTTCTATCGTGAAGAAGATGGAAGTAAGCCCGTAGGTGAGTTCATTCGTTCATTAGACACAAAAATGAAAGCAAAAGTAGTGTCGGATTTGCACCGGTTGGAAATGCTTGGCAATGAAGCCAGAGCTCCGCTGAGCAAATTCCTGGAAGACGATATTTTTGAACTGCGTTCTGTGTCGGGAAGCAACATTGTGAGGATTCTTTATTTTTTCGACGAAGATGAGATAATTATTGCCACAAATGGATTTGTGAAAAAACAGCAGAAGACGCCGCGCAGCGAAATTTTGCTAGCAAAGCAAAGAAGAGCAATTTATATGGCCGGGAAGGAGGACATACGATGAGTGATTTACAGGAATTGACCAATGAATTAATGCAGGATGCTGAGTTTAAGAAAGAATATGAAGCACTTCAGCCGGAAAGAGATATTACTATGTCCCTGATCCAGGCGAGAAAAGAAGCGGGACTGACCCAGGAAGAGCTGTCTAAGAAAACCGGAATCAGTCAGGCGGATATCAGTCGTCTGGAAAATGGCACCCGTAATCCCAGTCTGGCATTGTTGAATCGTATTGCAGAGGCGGTAAATGCGACTCTTCGAATCGAATTTGTCCCAAACAAGAGAGTCGCTAAGTAATACGCTGAGCTGCCTGATAACATCAGTTCGTATACCTTGTAGAGGCAGGATAACTGAAGTCAATAAGAACCAAATCATATCAAATACATAACCTAAATGGGATAGAATCTAAATTCCATTTTCGAGCCGGAACGGCTGCAATTGTGTCAGAACGGACTTTACAAACAAAATGGCAGGTGTTACAGTTAATGCGATTGATAAATTTTTTATAAAATCTATCCGAAAATCTATCCGATGGATGGTTCGGCTTTTCTACTTAAAAGGGAAAAGCTGTGGGTCTGGCGGGTTAACAAAGAAAAGAGGTGGAGCAGATGGAAGGCTGTGATGGTGAAGGCCGAAGTCCTTATCACATACCGAAGGAATTGCAGATCTTGAGGAATGCAAGTCACAACGGGCAGCCGGAAGCTGTTCTTTCTTTTTTGTGCTTTTCATATCCTCTGTTTTTTTGAGTTTTCATTTCTGATCTGCAATTCATTTTCGTATTCATCCAAAAAGACATTTAATTTCATACAAAACCGCAGCGCAGAGAAAATGTATCAGTGGAATTGTCTGAATGACGGCTGAATCGGAGCCCGGACCTGATTGGAGTGTCGGCTGAGTCAGAGCACGGATTTCAATTCCGATTTCTTTCAGGGCCCCTGGTGCAGGAACATTGCTGTCGAACGGAAGGTCTCCGGGGATTGCGTTTGGAACATCGGGTGAAACGCTTCGCCGGTACGAGCGTGCGTGAGAGCAGCTGTGCATGAGATCGCGCATGACAGGCGGCGCGTGAGGACGATGTGCGTGAGAGCAACTGCGCATGAGAAGGATCGCGCATGATAGGTGGCGCGTGAGGACGATGTGCGTGAGAGCAGCTGTGCATGAGATTGTGCGTGACAGGCGGCGCGTGAGGACGATGTGCGTGAGAGCAACTGCGCATGAGAAGGATCGCGCATGACAGGTGGCGAGTGAGGATGACTGTGTATGAGAGAGCTGCGGATTGGGAAAGGGGAAGGAATGAGCAGAGAGGAAAAAAAGACAGAGATGACTGCTACCGGATATGAGAAGGAAATTCTGGATGTCATCCGCAGCAAGAATTCTCCGAGAGTGATCCGGGACAGGCTGCAGGATTATCACGCGAACGATATCGCGACGGTTCTTCCGGAGCTGGATAAAAGAGAGCGGCTGTCGCTGTACCGCATCATGCGTACAGAGGATCTGGCGGAGATGCTGGAATATACCGACGAGGATGCCGAGGAATATCTGAATGAGATGGATCCGAAGAGGGCGGCTACGGTTCTGGAGGAGATGGAGCCGGCGACGGCAGCGGATATTCTGAAGAACAGCGATTCACAGCAGAAAAGAGCCTGGCTGGAGCTGATGGATCCGGAGTCGAGAGAGTCGATTCAGGTGCTGGCTTCCTACGATGAAGACACGATTGCGAGCCGTATGACCACCAATTTTGTCACACTGAACTGCAGTCTGTCCATCAAGGAGGCGATGAGCTCGCTGATTGAGCAGGCGGCAGAGAACGACAACATCTCCGTGATCTATGTGCTGGATGATGATGGTGTGTACTACGGAGCCGTTGATCTGAAGGATCTGATCATCGCGAGGAACGGAACGAGTCTGGAGGATATCACGGCTACTGCATATCCGTATGTGTATGCCGACGAAAAAATTGAAGACTGTCTGGAAAAGATCAAGGACTATTCCGAGGAGTCCATACCGGTTCTGTCGGACGACAACCGCATCCTGGGTGTCATCACCTCGCAGGATGTAGTAGAGGTTGTCGATGACGAGATGGGTGAGGATTACGCAAAGCTCGGTGGTTTGTCCGCGGAGGAGGATCTGGAGGAGCCGGTGAAGCTCAGCGTCAGAAAACGTCTTCCCTGGCTGGTGCTTCTCATGTTTATGGGGATCGGCGTATCTACGGTCGTCGGTCTTTTCGAGACAGTCGTCCAGAAGCTCACCCTGATCATGGCTTTCCAGTCTATGATTCTGGATATGTCCGGTAATGTGGGAACACAGTCGCTTGCCGTTACCATTCGTGTCCTCATGGACGAGCATCTGACCGGAAAGCAGAAGCTTCATCTGGTTGGAAAGGAAATGACCGTGGGATTTTCCAACGGCTTTATTCTGTGTATGGTTTCGTTCGCTGCGATCGGATTGTATATCATGGCGGCGCGGCGCATGCCACCGACTACGGCATTTGCGATCTCGGCCTGTATCGGTCTGTCTCTGCTTCTGGCAATGCTGATTTCAAGCTTTGTAGGAACAGCGGTTCCGATCTTTTTCAATCAGGTCGGGGTGGATCCGGCGGTTGCTTCCGGTCCGCTGATCACAACGCTCACGGACCTTGTCGGAGTTGTAACGTACTACGGACTTTCCTGGATCATGCTGGTCAATGTGCTGCATATGTGAGAGAGGGATAAACAATGGATTTACAGGATTTCTACAACGGAGAGGAATTTAAGGCCTTTGAGTACCTGGGCGCCCAGTGCGGGAAGAAGAACGTGGTATTCCGCACCTATGCGCCGAATGCCGATGCGGTTTCCGTGATCGGCGAGTTCAACGGATGGACGGATACGCCGATGCAGAAGGTGGAAAACGGGCAGTTCTGGGAGGCTGAGGTGGATAACGCCAAGCCGGGACAGATGTATAAGTTCCGGATCTATGGCCCGGACGGGAACTTCATGGACCATGCCGATCCGTATGCTTTTTTTTCGGAGAAGAGACCGGGAACGGCGTCTGTAATCTATGACCGGAAGGGCTATGAATTCCATGACGAGGACTGGATGTGGACCAGAAGAGACCGCACGAAGGAACCGCTGAATATCTATGAGATGCATATGGGTTCCTGGAGGAGGAAGGACGACCCGGAGATCCACGCGAGGGAGCTGGATGAGGCGAAAGCGCAGGGGATTGGCATCGATGTCTCCGACGGGTGGTACACATACGATGAGATTGTGGGCCAGATTATCCCTTATCTGATGGAAAACCATTACAACTATCTGGAGATCATGCCGCTGAACGAGTATCCCGCCGACGAATCCTGGGGCTACCAGTCGCTGGGATTTTTCAGCGCGACATCAAGGTACGGCAATCCGGACGGACTGAAGCGGTTGATCGACACCTGCCATCAGCACGGGATCGGCGTGATTCTGGATGTCATCACCGTGCATTTCGCGGTGAATGATTATGGTCTGTGGAAGTATGACGGAACACCGCTGTATGAGCACGCGTTTGCCGATAAGAGCACCAGCGAATGGGGCAGCTGCAACTTCAACCATTCCAGGGGGGATGTGCGGAGCTTTCTGAATTCCGCAAGCGAATACTGGCTCGCGGACTTCCATTTTGACGGGCTTCGCTTCGACGCGGTGGGAAATCTGATCTACTGGCAGGGGGACGAAAATCTCGGCAGAGACGAGAACGCGATTGTGTTCCTGCAGAATATGAACCGCGGATTGAAGAAGCTTGACGGGAATGTCCTTTTGATCGCGGAGGATTCTTCTGCCTATCCGGGCGTTACAAAGCCCGTGTCGGAGGGAGGACTCGGATTTGACTACAAGTGGGACATGGGATGGATGAACGACACCCTGAATTATTTCCGCACCCCGCCGCAGAACCGTTCCGATGAGTACCATAAACTGACCTTTTCCATGCAGTATTTTTATAATGAAAAATATCTGCTCCCCCTGTCGCATGATGAGGTGGTTCACGGAAAAGCAACCATCATGCAGAAGATGGCAGGCGATTACGCGGACAAGTTCCCGCAGGGAAGAGCGCTGTATCTGTATATGATGACTCATCCGGGCAAAAAGCTCAACTTCATGGGCAATGAGATCGGACAGCTCCGTGAATGGGACGAGAAGCGGGAGCAGGACTGGTTCCTGACGAAGTACCCGATTCATGACGCATATCACAGACTGACGGTTGATATGAACGAGATCTATATGAAGCATTCCGCCTTCTGGCAGAAGGACTATGACCGTCTCGGGTTTCAGTGGATCGAGGCGGATGACACCAGCCAGAGCGTCTATGTGTACCGGAGAACCTCTGACACCGAGGGAATTCTCTGCTTCTTCAACTTCTCCGACAGGGAGCAGACCTATTATTACAGGCCCACAGGCGATGAGAATCTTCATCTGCTGATTGACTCGGACGATTGCATCTATAACGGCACGACGCCGGAAGATAAGCTGGAGAAGCTGATCCGTGTGAGAAAAAAGAACGGAGCCGTGCCGGTGACACTTGCTCCGTATTCGGCAAGGCTTTATCAGGAGGTGATGCCGGCGCTGGATTCGGACGAGAAAAAAGCCGGACAAGCCGGCAGGGCAGGCTCTTCGGGCAGCGGAGCAAAGACAGCAGATCCGGCAGGCGGCAGGACGAAAGCGTCAGGTCAGGCAAAAGGCGGGACGAAAGCAGCGGTTCCGGCGGACGGCAGAGTGAAGGGCGTGAATTCGACAGATCGAGGCACATCGCGGAAAAGCGCGGGCAGGAAATCTCCGCGTACGCATACCGGTCACGGAGAGAGCCGCAAAGATAAGTAAGAAAAAGCAAAAATACGCAAAAAAGGACATCAACAGCAGAAATAAGAGCTGCCTACTTCAAATTAAGCATTTTCAATCTGGGGTAACATGCTTATAATGTGACCATGTACAGAGAGGTACCGATTTGTCGGTATCTCTCTTTTTTTACGCGAACAGTGAGCCGCAGCAGAATGCGAAGTATTCGTGTGCGGCGATCGTCGCGATAGCGAGATATAACTCGCACAGCGTGTTTTATCTCGTTGTATAAGCCCGGGCATGCAGGCCGCGGAGCAGCGGAGCAGCCCGGATAACTTATATCATTCGTTCTGTAGATTTCGGGAGGAGAACATATGGATTACAGTATTACAGACACTTTATGGGTTTTTCTGGCGGCGATCCTCGTATTTTTCATGAATCTTGGGTTTGCTTCCGTTGAGGCTGGCTTCGCCAGATCCAAGAACACGGTAAACATTCTGTCAAAGAACTTTATCGTCTTCGCGATTTCGTCTCTGGGCTTTATTCTTCTGGGATGGGGCCTGATGTTCGGAGGAACCGGCGGGTTTGTCGGAACCTCGCATCTCTGGGTTCTCGGAAACGCGGACCTTTCGTTTTATGACAATACGCTGACCAGCGCGGTTCCGTTCTGGGGCAAGTTCTTCTTCGAGCTTGTATTCTGCGGAACAGCGGCGACGATCGTATCCGGTGCCGTGGCGGAGCGAGTCAAATATGTGTCCTTCATAATTTTTTCCTTTATCCTGACACTGCTGATCTATCCGATCATCGGACACTGGATCTGGGGCGGTGGCTGGCTTGCGCAGATCGGCTTCAAGGATTTCGCCGGTGACACCGTGGTGCATTCTCTCGGAGGATGGTCAGCGCTGAGCGGAGCTCTGATCCTCGGACCCCGTATCGGAAAATATGACAAATATGGCAAACCGAGGGCAATCCCGGGACACAACATGTCTCTGGCGGTTATCGGACTTTTCGTTCTCTGGCTTGGATGGTTCGGTTTCAACCCGGGCTCTACCATGACCTTCCAGAATCCCTCAGATGTCATGCACATCCTTATGACCACAAACTCATCCGCCATCATGGCGGTTCTGACATCCACGATCACAGCATGGATCGTGATCGGCAAGCCGGACCTCGGCATGACGGTTAACGGATGCCTGGCGGGACTTGTAGGAATTACCGCAAGCTGCGCGTATGTAACGGTTGGAGCGTCCATGATCATCGGCGCGATCGCCGGCGTCATCGTGGTATTTGCGGTCGGCTTTTTCGATAAGCTTCATATCGATGATCCGGTCGGCGCGTGCGCGGTTCATCTGTGCAACGGCGTTCTCGGAACGGTGGCGGTTGGCCTGTTCTCCTGCAGGGGAGTCACAACACTTTCCACGGAAAACGGACTGTTCTACGGCGGCGGATTCCATCTGCTCGGGGTAGAACTCCTCGGCATTGTTGCAGTCGGGGCCTTCAGCTTTTTTGCATCGTTTGCGGTGTGGCAGATTCTGAAGCACACCATTGGAATTCGTGTCACGAAGGAGGAAGAGCTTCAGGGTCTGGATATCGGCGAGCATGGAAACATTGCGTATCCGGATTTCGCTCCGGCGACAGCTACTGCCTTCAACACGGAGATTGATGATGACGATGAGAGAAAGTACGGAGGCGGAAAGATTGCGGCTACTATCGGCGGAAGCACACCGGCGGAGATGAAGAAGGCGGCAGGTGCGGAGGCAAGTGTTCAGGAGGCTGTTCCGGTTACAAGAGTGGAGAGAGCCGGCGCGAAGATCACGAAGGTGTCCATTGTGGCCAACCAGACACGGTTCGCGGAGCTGGAGGATGCACTGGAAAATATTGGCATCACCGGAATGACGGTTACCAACGTCTTTGGTCACGGCATGCAGAAGGGACATTCGACCTATTTCCGCGGCGTACCGGTGGAGACGAGACTTCTCCCGAAGATCAAGCTGGATGTGGTCATCTGCAAAGTATCCTCTGAGGAACTGATTGATACCGTTCAGAAGGTATTGTATACCGGCAGATACGGAGACGGAAAGATTTTCCTGTACGATGTCGAGGATGTCGTAAAGATTCGTACCGGGGAGCATGGATATGACGCTCTTCAGGATGATCCGGGAGCGCAGGACGACTGACAAAGGGCAAGAAAGAGATTTTAATATGGAAAAGATCCCGTATCAGCGGATGATGGAATTTTCATCCGAAGATACGGGATCTTTTGTTGCGTCCTTTATTCTGTGTGATTTATTCTATGTTATTTGTGGGGTTCTTTATTCTGTGTCCTTCAGTCGGCATCCTTTGTCTCACCGCCGGCCTTGTTTTCTTCATTTTCCGCCAGCTGGGCGTAGTAAAAGTAGCGGTCCATGTAGATCTTGTGGGAAATCGTGATGACTGTATTGCGAAGCAGGATGTGTCCCTCGGAGTCATCGGTTGATGCAGGTGGAATTCTGTCCTCTGCCCCGGTCATGTGGTGCAGAGCCTCCTCCATCTTTCTGCGGAACTGCTCGTAGGAGTATTCCGTGTCATAATCTTTCTCCTGAATCGCAAGAAGAAAACGTATTTCCTCCAGCGAGAGAACGCATTTGGTAACCGCGATGAAGAACAGAAGGGCAATCTGCTCGCGGTAATACATCTTGTGAATCGGATTCGGTATCAGTTTATGCTTTACATAGTTGCTGACCATGGATACGGTCAGCGGATCATCGCGGATCGGATCCAGATAATCATTGATATATGCGACCACCTGCTTCAGATAGAGTCCGACGTTCGGAATCTGCGTATAAGCAGGCATCTGAAAATTGTTCAGACTTTCTGCAATCTGTTCTTCGCGTGTGGTTGGCATCTGTTTCATCTCCCGGAACTGAATATAAGTGCGACTGGACTAATTTTGCATGCAGCTTTCTGTGCATGCTTCGCATGCCCAAAACTGCCTGCTTGACGACGGCTTTAATGGCAAACTGTATAAGTCCCCGCGTCACGAGAGCTGCTTCGCAGCTTACGTGCCGCTAACAGGTATGAGCACTTTCATGCCGCTTACGCGTCATTTCGTGCTCATACCTGTTTTCGTCGCTAATGTTCTTGCCCATTGGTGAGCAAGCTCCCCATGGGCCAAGAACATTGCGACTGGACTTATACAGTATATTTTATTCTATTGTGTGAGTCAAGTGAACCGCGTGTGCGGTTTTTGAAAAACTTGACAACGGGTATTTGAGAAACTATGATAGGGACAGAACTGGTATTGAGTCAACAGGATACTTTTGCACGGAGGGTGGTGCGAGGGTCTCGTTTGGCGGCCGCGGGGCGGCTGCAGGGAGTGATTTATGCAGGAGAAGATTATTGTAATGGCGGATTCTTGCTGTGATGTCGGCAGGGATTTGCAGGAGAAGTACAACATCCGGGTTTTGCCTGTTCATGTGATTTATCCGGAGAGGGAGTACGAGGATGGTGTGGACATTGATCCGAAGACCATTTATGAGCGTTTTCCGGATGAAATCCCGACGACTTCCATGCCGTCTCCGGGGGAGATCCTGGATTTCCTGGAGAAGCTGAGAGAGGAAGGATATACACACTGCATTTCGGTGAATATCTCCGATCATCTGAGCGGGACGGTCAACAATGTGCAGGCGGTCGCCGGTGAGGTGGAGGGATTGACAACCTATGTGTACAATACAAAGGATATCTCTTTTGGAAGCGGCGTATATGCGGTGTATGCGGCAAAGCTGGTGAAGGAAGGAGTTCCGTTTGACGAAATCTGCAGAAGGATGGAGGAGAAACGTGAGGACTCTCATCTGATGTTCTATATGGACACTCTTGATTACCTGAAAAAGGGCGGACGCATCGGGAATGTCGCGTTCATGATCGCCAATGTGCTTCATATGAAGCCAATCATCGCCTGTGACCCGGACGGAGTGTATTATACCGTGGCGAAAATTCGTGGCGCCAGAAAAGGGAAGCAGAGAGTTATAGACGAAATCGCGAAGAGAGTGGGGGACAGGAAGTGCTGGCTGGCGGTCCTTCACGGAGATGACGAAGAGGAGGGAAAGAGGACGGTTGAGATGATCAAAGAGCGGATCCCTCAGGGAGAGCTGATTTATTTTAACCAGATCAACGCCTCCCTTGCCGTGAACACCGGCCCCGGACTGATCGGAGTTCTTGCCTTTGTGGAGCCATAAGCCCGGCCTGAAAGCACCGCTGCTGCAGTTCAGCGGGGAAAATCGTATAAAAGTGCACTAAAATATCCGCGAATTTCAGTAAATTTGTTTCCAGACAGTGGCTTGACCGTGTGAATCAAACTGCTTATAATATAAGAATAATGTAGCATTAAAGGATAACCGTCAGTCGTCGTGGGGCTGGCGGTCTTTTTTTACAAGGATTCGGAGCATGTGTGAGGAGAAGCTTTTTGACAATCCGAAAGAGGCGAGAGATGCGCTGTATTATTCGATCTATCCGGATCAGAACGGAAAGATCTGGATCAAGTTCTTTGGTATCTTTCGCTACGACTGGAATTTTCCATCCAAACCATGGAAGCTGCAGGAGTATTTCGGTGCGGATTTTGCGTATGAGGATTTCCTGAACATGACTCCTTCGGAGCTGCATGAGAACCTGTCTGAGATCAGGGATACGGTGGGGAACTTCTCGGATGAAGAAGTGCTGTACAGCATGAATCATTTTTTTACAACATACTGCATGCCTCCGGACGCAGGCAGGGTAACGAAAATGCCGCTGGATCATCTCACGGATCGCACGCCCTGCGGTCTGTATGTGACCTGAGCAGGAATTTTGTTCGGCGGAAAATTGTCGGACCGCGCAAGATGGTTTGCGGAAGACAATATTATCATATAGGTTTATTTCAATTGCTATGATTGGGAAAGGAAGGACAGATGACCGATTCGTTATATGATTTCGATATGGATGAGAAGATAGTATACGGAAGAAATCTTCCGGAAGCCTATCACAAGGCACTGCTGGCGCTGGATGAGAGCGGACGTGTGAACGACTGCCCGGACTGGAACTGCCGTCAGAAGGAGCTTTCCATGACCATGTGTGTGGCGGAGCCGCTCAGCGAGCCGATGATTTCCAAGTGCTTTATCGGCGGACCGAAGGAGCTGGAGCAGTACCGTCAGGAGATGCTGTACGGCATCCTGGATTTTGAGGTGGAAAAGGGAAACTGGGTGTATACCTACCATCAGAGATACGCGGACCAGATTCCCTTTATCGTGAGTGAGCTGAAGAGAAATCCCGGCAGCCGCCGCGCGGTTATGACGGTGCGGGACAAGCAGGCCGATATGGGAAGCGATGATCCGGCATGCCTGCAGCACATCCAGTATTTCATCCGGGAGGGCAGGCTTTGCTGCAAGGTTCTGTTTCGGTCCAATGATGCCTGCAAGGCTGCTTACATGAACGCGTTTGCGCTGATCATGCTGCAGAAGATGATCGCGGACGAGCTTGGCGTCGGCGTGGGAAGCTATACACACCGCGCGAACAGCTTCCATTGCTATGACAGGGACTTTGAGCTTCTGGAAGGATATGTAAAGCGTATTCGGAAATCCATCGAGGAGGATGACCCGGATGAAGTGACCTTCGATTACGAGGATGGCTGGGATGAGATGATGGAGGAGGCAAAACCCGCCATCGCGGCACAGGTTGAAGAGCTGAAGCACAACTGAAGTGAAGGATTTTAATGCGCAGAGACACTGGATTCGGTATCCGGTGTCTTTGCTTTTTATTGGGGACTGATGAACAGCCGGCTGCTTGGTGCGGATTGCGCAATTCGTGGAGAGAGAGCCGGCGTCCCGGCGCAGATCCGTAATTTTGTGAAGCGCGATCCGGCTTCTCATCGCAGATCCATTATTCTGTGAAAAGAGGGAGTCCGCTTTTCAAAGGTTGTGAGCTCCCGGAAGCCGCATTCATATGCAATATCCTGTCCGGCTCTGAGAAATGCCCCGACATCTTCGGGCCGGTGGGCGTCGGAGCCAAGCGTGAGAATCCGGCCTCCGCAGTCGTGGTACAGCTTCAGAAGTCTGGGGGTCGGCATGGTGGTCTGCATAGACTGACGGAAGCCGGACAGATTCAGCTCGATCCCACGGTCTCTGCGGATGATGACGCGGTAGAGATTCTCGATCTTCTCGAGAAACTGTTCGATATTCACAGCGAAGCCTGCCTCAGCCATATAACGAAGCGGATAGGTGATGTGGCCGATGACATCATAATCATATTCGGAGGCATATGTCGTGAGAAGATCCAGATACTGATCATAGACCTGAACCGGGTCATGCTTGTGAAAATTGTAATAGTAGACATCCAGATCATTGTCCATCTGGTGCACCGATCCGATAACGAAATCAAGCTCCGGATGATCGGAGAGGAACCTGCGGCCTTCCCGGGGATTTGACATTGGCTGTCCCAGTTCGGCACCGATGACGACCTTCAGCTTTCCGGCATAGCGGTCCTTCGCGTCCAGAAGGTCCGGATACAGATGGCCGCAGTCCAGGATATAGCTGTACTTCTGCAGATGAAAGATGTCCATATGATCGGTAATGGCAAGCTCCGATATGCCACGGTCAATTGCCGCCCGGCACATGGCGTCGATCGTCGCATGGGGAGCGCCGTCAAAGGAAAAACAGGTGTGGGTGTGGTAGTCCGTGAAATACATGATTCAGATTCCCCTTTCTGTGCAGCGGCTGTTCATCAATGCGGAGCATTTGCAATGTATATATTCATGATGCATGTATTCATGATGCATGTATTCGTGATGCATGTATTCGTGATGCGTGTATTCGTGATGCGTGTATTCGTGATGCATGTATTCGTGATGTATGTGTTTGTGATGCATAAGATTGTGATATCTGTATTTATAGCAGTTGTATTCCGTTCGCACAACAGTATAGCATGGATATTCGGCGGTTTGAGAGAAAATCCGAAAAAACAACTACTTGAAGTCAGATTCTGACGAGTTATTTTCGAAGGGATCTCCTATTATGTAAAAGATATTTATCGCACAAACACTTATCGCAGCACAAAGGGGAGAAACAGTCATGAAGTACATGAAACAGTTTGCGATCATTCTGGCAGTATCCTGCATCGGAGAACTCCTGAATCATTTTCTGCCGCTTCCGTTTCCGGCAAGTATCTACGGCCTGGTGATCATGCTTATTCTGTTAATGACACACATCGTCAAGCTTCCGGATGTAGACGAAACAGCGACCTTCCTGGTGGACGTCATGCCGATGATGTTCATTCCGGCCGGTGTAGGCCTGATTACGGCATGGCCGGATCTGCAGCCGATCATCATTCCGATTCTCGTGATCACGATTGTGAGTACATTCCTCGTCATGGGAGTGACCGGAAAGGTAACCGATGCTCTGGTGAAGGGAACAGAGACCGGCGAAGAGAAAGAGCTTGCTGATGAGATCAGTGAGGATCTTGGGAGGATCGAATCCCTGCAGGAGGATGTCACGAGAAAAGAAGCTGCAAGGGTACTGGTGGAGGAAGAAGAATCCGAAAAGCCGTCCAGACTTGGTGAGGAACTGAGCCGGAGAGCTTCAAAGGACAAATTTGAGAAGAAGAACAAAACTGAGAACAGGTAAGAAGGAGAAAAGATCATGAATAACGTAATGCTGTGTTCTGCTACTATCGGTTTTGTCATCAGCCTGGTCACCTACGGATTCGGCGTCTGGCTCCATGACAAGACAAAGCTCGATATCATGAATCCGCTGCTGATCTCGATCGCTCTGACAATCGTGATTCTGCTCGCCTGCAAGGTGGATTACAAAAGCTACAACGACAGCGCAAAATATCTGAGCTACCTGCTCACACCTGCGACCGTCTGCCTGGCAATTCCGCTGTACAAGCAGATGGCTCTGTTAAAAAAGAACTTCCGGGCGATCCTGATCGGCGTCCTCGCAGGCTGCCTCACCTCCATGGGATCGGTACTGATCATGAGCAAGCTGTTCCGGCTCTCACATGCGGACTATGTCACCCTTCTTCCGAAGTCCATCACCACAGCGATCGGAATGGGAGTATCTGAGGAACTGGGCGGCGTCGTAACAATTTCTGTTGCAGTAATCATTGTCACTGGAATCATCGGAAATGTAATTGCAGTCGGAATGAGTAAACTCCTCTGCATCAAGAGCCCGATCGCAAGAGGGCTGATGTGCGGAACCTCTGCGCATGCCATCGGCACCGCAAAAGCCATGCAGATGGGAGAGATCGAAGGAGCCATGAGTTCCCTCGCCATCGTTGTATCCGGACTGATGACTGTTATCCTTGCAAGCTTCTTTGCGATGCTGGGATGACTAGGCGGGAACATATAATCGCACATCATCAGGATCATCAGGCATACTTGTTGCTCCGCTTCGGAATGCTTTTAATTAAATCAGAAAAGTAAATCAGAAAATACAGATATCAGAAAAGACCTCACAGAACGCACTTCCTGGGTAGCATATCACCCATAAAGAGACGCATCTGTGAGGCTTTTTTAAACATCCGCTTATTCTGAGTATTTGTCAGAAGGCGGCAGATTGGCGATGATATCCTGAACGGTTCCGATCGGTATATGAAGCTGGTCGGCAATCATCTGCGGAGAGTAATGAAACGTATCATACAAGATTTCAATCTTGCCTTCGATGCGACCTTCTTCCAAGCCTTGAAGTCTGCCTTTTTCGATTCCTCTATTCTCAATAACATCGAGTACTTCACACATTTCGACTCCTTTCTCCGGAAACTCATCTGCGGATTCTTCAAAGCGATGGTCGCCGGTCAACACGGACAGAAGCTTCAGAACAGCATCGACATGATCAACCTGACCCGGTGCGGGCACATACTCTCCGTGAAGGCGTGTCTGAACGAAATAGTCCGCGACATATCGAAAATCGCTTTGAAACAACAGCACTTGTTCCGGTGTTAAAAATGAAATCTCAAACAGGTTTTTCATTTCATAATCACTGACAAACGGTCTGAAATCTTCCGAAAGATCAATTAAATCAGTGAGGTGACGGCTATAGTTCCAATGGGTTGTACCAAAATACAATATCATTGTAACAACCGGAAAGATGTTTGTCACTTCTTTATTCAGCAACTGCATCCGGTAGGAAGCTCCGTCATACCCTATAATTCGGAAAGGCATAAACCGTTCCGGCCGGCTTTGGTTCTCGATTCCCAGCAAAGAGATAGTGACATTATTGTCTGTATAATACTTGGTGACATCCCTTTCCTGTTCATGAAGCTTGCCGTCTACTTTGTACTGGCTGCGGCTGCCTGCGTTGAGTAATTTGTCAGGAGAAATTTTCTGCTCTCCATTGAAAAGCAGTACGTTGACAATATCAGCGAACACATCATTATAATCTGCTAAAATCTTCTCTGAGATATCTTTTTCTGCCATCTGTTACTCCTATATGCACTATATGATCCATGAGATCCTTTTCTGCTATATATTTATGATAACGTTTGGCAGGAAAAAAGTATATGCCTGATTGTTTGTGCATTATGTGCAAACTTCAAGCTTGAAATTTATGAATATCGGATGAACTATGGATCCCTCTGCGTGATACGTGGAAATCATCTCTCCGTCCATCATCCGCGGCCAGCACCAGAAGCAGGAATGGATTTGCCTGAATCTCGATCAGGTGATGCTCGATGACACAGGCAGCGATGATCAGAAACAGCAGAAAGAGTTTCAGGTGATCGCCTGTCTTTCTCTCGCGATTGGCGGTAATCACCAGAATCATCAGCATGGCAGCCAGAACAACGAGCCCGAGCCGGAGCAGAATATTCACGTAGGAACTGTCCAGGAAGAAATACTCGGTGGTACGCTTGACCGCTCCGCCTGCGCCGTGCATCTCGACATTCTGAGCCCACAGCCGCACATTGTAACGCTCAAAGCCTATGTGTCCGTAGTAGAGACGCTTATTCAGAACGCGGTTCACAAACCGCAGGAATCCGGACGATTCCGAGTAGAAGCGGGACATCAGGATCATCATTGCCGCGAAAATCGGAGCGGACAGAACAATCAGCCAGTCGATCCACTCACGGAAGCGGGAGAAGACAACGGTTCCGGTCCGGCGTTCCGCGGACTTCTGCGCGGTTCCGGCATGGCGTTCGGCAGACTTCTGCGTGGTTCCGGCAAGGCGTTCCGTGGATTTTCGTGCGGTTCCGGTCCGGCGTTCCGCGGACCTTTGCGCTGCCCGCGTGGTTCGTGATCCACAGGCCGCGTGATCCGCGGATTTTACGGACGAAGCCCTGTGTGCGCGGAGCTTCATGATTCCAAGGCGTAAAACAAGAAGGGCAAAAAGCAATGTCGTGGTGCGCGCGTCGCAGCAAACCCATGTGAAAATCCCCAGAACAGCGATTGCGATAATCTCTCCCCAGCGGATCCTCCGAAGCCGGAGCCATACATAGCTCAGAGTCATGAAGAACAGGTGCGCGCAGAAATCGGTCGGATAGAGGAAGCCGAAAGCCATCCGTGCCCTGTAATTGTGTGACTCCTGGTAATAAGTCAGATTTTCGATCCTGCCGGAAAGCGCCAGGACCACTGTTACAAGCGTGACTGCGACAGAGACGGCCAGATGCACCGTCAGAATCTTCCGGAATTCCATGCCGTGCGCGAGAAAAATCAGCACCGCAAGCTCATAGATAAACGCGTAGGAATAGGAATGCCACGACAGCAGAAGGCTTCCGCACAGAAAGACAGCCAGAACTCTCTCCCGCGCCGTCCAGACATCGTCCGAAGCCGCTTTCCACATCACCATCACGAGCGCGACCAGTTGGAGGATGTTCTCCAACCGGGTGTTCCACCAGTTTACCGGGATCATAGTTGCGGTGAGCATCGATTTTAAGACGATAAAGGCAAGGTACACATAAAAAGCAGTTTCGAAATATTTTTTCACGAAATGCCGAAGAGCGTTTGAGGCTTTCCGAAAGCTTCCGGAAGAAGAAAGATATTCCATGTGATTATACAAATGATTACTTTCCTTTCAGAAAATGTATGGATAAATTTCACAGGTGCCCGCGGACGGGCAAAACTATGCTTATTGTACCATCTTTCGCGGGTTCGTAAAAGAGCAGCGCAGAGGCACAGGCGGAATTCCAAATCAATTTTCAATCAGGAATCAGAATTCTAATTCAGAATCCTTGGAATGTAGTAGCTTCCAGCAGAGAATTTGTGCTACAATGTACAGATACATGTGTGCTCGTGCGGACTTTCCGTTCTGTGCATCAAAGGCAGAGAAAGGAAGAAGAAAATGACGGTTTCAAAAGACCACAGCCTGAAAATCTGTTTTGCCGCGTCCTCGGGTGGCCATTTCGAGCAGCTCATGCGCCTGAAGCCGCTGATGGACAAGTACGACAGCTTCCTGATGACTGAGCGGACAGACTATCTGCCCGATGCCGGCGGAGAGAAGATCTACTACCTGTGGCAGGTGAACCGCAAGGAGATAAGCTTTCCGGTCCGGATGCTTGTGAATGTCTTCAAGTCTCTCAGAATCTATCAGAAGGAAAAACCGGACGTCGTGATCTGTACCGGAGTTTTTGCGATGATTCCCATGTGCCTGATCGCGAAATTACATGGGAAGAAACTGATCTATATCGAGTCATATGCCAAGGTCAGCTCCGGGACGGAAACGGGTCGCTTCCTATATAAATATGCGGACCGCTTCTACATTCAGTGGAAAGCACTTCGAAAGGTATATCCCAACGGCAGATATGTCGGCGGAATTTACTGAGGAGCAGAAGGAGTTCAGATGATATTTGTAACCCTCGGATCACAGAAGTTTCAGTTCGACCGGCTTCTGGAGAAAATCGACAATCTGATCGTCTCCGGCTCGATCACCGAAGAGGTCTTCGCCCAGATCGGATACAGCGATTATCTGCCAAAGCATTACGTTTACCAGAAGTTTATGGATGAAACGGAATTCAAGGAAAAAATGAAAGAGGCGGACTTCGTCATAACCCATGGCGGCACCGGAGCCATCATCAACGCGGTCAAAGCACACAAGATCGTCATCGCCGTACCCAGAAAAGCTGAATATGGAGAGCACGTCGACGACCATCAGAGGGAGATTATACGCGAATTCGGAGAACAGAATTACATTCAGCCGTGTATGGAAGTCGACGCACTCGGCGAAGCACTGCTGCAGGCAGGGCAGAAAACCTTTTCGGAGTACCGCTCTAATACAGACCGCTTCATCAGCGATATCGATGATTACCTTCAGTCTGAAATCATTAACAAAAATGACGGCAGAAGTAGAAGATCGTAAAAAAAAATAAAGAAAATGACATAATTTCAGAGGCGGGGAATTCTGTATATTATTCACAGGAAAACAGGCAAAAGTCAGCAAATATCGAATTTCAGGACTCCCGAAGGCGTGAAAAAAGAAACGAAAACGGCCGAAAACCACGAGCAATGGCATCAGAATGTCACAGATTTTGAATGTTTTGTTAAAAAAATACAAAACAAGAATTAAAAATTTGGTAATACTTTCAAAGATATTTATGATAGAATACTAAAGTAAAGAGCATACTATAGCAGACAACCCACGGGAAATACCATCTCAGGGTTGGAAATGGGGTTATAGTCAATCTCTACAGTTTATTACATTATTTTTCACCTGGGAGGAAAAAAGATTATGAAACGCAAAGAAATTGCAAGAAAACTTGCGGTAGTGGTGCTGAGTGCCTCGATGCTCGTGCCTATGGTGCCGGTGAATGCTTTCGCAGCAACCACACCAGTAGAGGTTTCTGATCAGCAGAAGACAGATAACAACTACAACTGGCATTGGAGGGATGCTGTTGATGCTGCGGCAACAGCAGTTTCTGGAATGACCGATACAAAGGGCAATCCGGTTACAATTGATACTGATGAGGCAACCCTTCAGAACCTCTTCGTTACTGCGTTTGGTACTGACAGTACAGTAAGCAAGATCGTTCTTACAAAGGGAACACCCGTTCCGGCAACCACTGATGAGAATGGCGTAACCAAGATGGGTACCATTCCGGTAACTGTAACAATCACTGGAATGCCTAAACTTGGCTCAACTGTTAATGAAATCAGCGAAACCTACAATACCGAGATCACAGCAGCAGCTCTTACTGCAGCAGAGGCACAGAAAGATCAGCTCGCCATTGCGTCTAAGGTCGTAAAAGAAGCTCTCGAGAATGAGAATAATTATACAAGCGTTGGTGAAATCAATAAGGCCACGGTAATTAAAATCGCTGAGGACGCAATTGCTGCGTACAACACAGCTAATCCTACCAAGGTTCTTCCTGCTATCACTGTTTCAATGGCAGCAGATCCTACTTTCTCAGACTCTACCACAACAGCTAAGGGAAGTGTTGCAGGAAAAGTAAATCTGAAAATCACTGATAAAGCATCTGTAGATGTTGATTTTACTTCTACAAGAAAAGCACTTAATAGCGCAGCTCATTGGAAGGCTTCTTATGTTACGAATTTGCTCGAGAACTCTCATGAAATGCACTATATACAGATGAACGACAGCTCAAATCATGATAATCTCAACAAGCCTTCGGATAAGATTTTCACTGATTATTATTATGATGGACTGTCAGCATCTGAAATTGAGGAATACATCAACGCAGAACTTGTTAAAAATGACGCACATCTGAAGGTTTCTAATGTTGTGATTCAGGATGTCAAGTCAAAAAAATCTGAACATGGTAAGGCAAATGGCGAAATTTATGGTCAGTTCCTTGTTACCGATACTACTAACGGTGAGTACGAATCAGGCAATTTTAAAATGAACACGGAACAGTCCGACGAAGAAAAACTCGATGAGGCGGGCGCAAAAGCTGTTGAACTTGCTAAGGATGCAGACTATGCAAGGAGTTACAGTAGATCCAAGGCAATCGCTGCTACTAAGGATGAAGTAATAGCTAAAGCAACTGAAATTGCAGATAACGCTGCTAATGCATTCAAAGTTGAGGGAATTCTGGATTCAAACGGCACAAAATATTATGTTCCACTCGACACTACTGTAAAGAACACCGCAGAGGTTAAGGCTTCCAATGTCAAGGTTGACTATACACCGGCAACTGTAGACGCTGAAGGCAAGGCTGTTGTTACTGTAACTTATAAGACACTGAATGACCTTTACAAGCTTGGTATCAGCCCTGAGTCTGATGCTTTTATTACAAAGGATTATACATTTACCCTTACACAGCCGAAGCTTGTTAAGAAAGCAATTACATTTGTTTATTTCCATCACTCACTGACCACCAAATATAGTCCTGTTGAGGCTGTAAATAGTAAAGCTGTTAGCGATCAGGGTAATGCACTTGATCTTAGCAGTTTCCTTGAGGTTAGCCCGTGGGATGGAAATGACAAGATTACATACACCTCCAGTGATGAGTCTGTTATCGTAATGGATGGCAGCATGGCTATCCCGCAGGGTGTTGGTACTGCAACGATTACTGCAACAAACGCAAACGATCCATCCGTTACCGCAAAGGTAAAAATCTCAGTTGTAACTGATTTTCAGTTCAAAGATGTTCAGGATGCGCGTAAGTATTATTTCCAGCCGGTTTATGATGCATTAAGAAACCATATTACTGCTGGTCTCACAGATGACACGTTTGGAGTAGATCGTACAGCAACACGTGCACAGATGGTTACATGGATGTGGAGAAAAGCTGGAAGTCCTGTAGTATCTACTTCTTACGCAAAGAAGTTCACAGATGTAGATACTGATGCTTACTATGCAAAGGCAGTAGCTTGGGCAGTTAAGAATGGAATCACCTCTGGAACAACCGCTACAACATTTAAGCCGAACGGGACAGTTACTCGTGCACAGATGGTTCAGTTCCTGTATAAGTATGCTGACGGTCGTCTCAGTCAGAACTATAGCGGAAATGGTTCCTTCAACTTTACTGATGTAAGCTCAGATGCATACTACTATGATGCGGTTCAGTGGGCAGCAAAGTACGGTATTACCGCTGGTAAGACCGCCACAACATTTGCACCAAACGATGCTTGCACAAGAGCTCAGGGAGTTACATTCCTTAGCAGACTGTAATTAAGAAAAGGATCCTGGGTGTCAAATAACTTGATACTTATACAAGAGAGCTCCACTTGGAAGCAGTTCCAAGTGGAGCTCTCCTTATATTTTCTCCCCAATGGTTGTCCACATATCATAACTTGTCCTTCGCACATTATCAACATCTGCTCTATCACTATCTCATGGCGAAGTTTAATTTACCGGCCCTGATGCACATCCTTATTATTTCTAATGACAGACCCGGTTATTCTGTGGTAAGCTCAACAATAGAATCTATTGTTTACACAAGATCTTTACACCAACTTCGAATATACGTGAGTTTGAACATACGTTATGATGTATAAATACAAGAACCGGCAATCCGGGCTAGAATGTTTAAAGCTCTTCGCGATTGCAATGATTATCCTCTCTCATATTGTACAGTGTATGACGCAGCCGACCGAATTCGCCGGGAATCAGCCTTATCTGTTTTCGATCTCCTCTCCATCAAAATCTGTTTCCGTATTCACTCTCGCTCTGTTCTTTCATCTGGGTTCTCTGGGAAATGACATATTCTTCATTTCTTCCGCATGGTTTCTCCTGGAGAGCAGGACATGGAAGAAGGAAAAGTGGATGAGACTTTTTCTTCAGACCTGGGTGATTTCTGTGCTCTGTCTTCTTGCGGTACTGATCGTCCGGCATGGTCAGGTGCCCGGAAAGCTTATTCTGCACAGCATTCTTCCAAATCTTTTCACCAATACCTGGTATATCACCGCTTACCTGCTGTTTTATCCGCTGGCGCCTCTGCTGAACGTTCTTATCGAGAACATGGACAGGAGGAGGCATTTTCAGCTTGCTGCGGTCATGACATGGCTGTATCTTGTCTGCGAATTTATTGTAAAAGGAGCCTTCTTCTCCTCTAAGATCATTCAGTGGGTTGCGATTTACCTGCTGCTTTCCTATCTGAAGAAGTATAAACGGGCATGGATGGACGATCGGAAGATGAATCTGATATGCCTGTTGATCGGTCTTGCTGGATTTATCCTGCTTCCCGCAATATCCAATGTGGTTGGTTTACTGACCGGCAGAGACACAAATCTGCTGTACTGGGTAAGTAATGCAAATCCGTTTCTGGTGCTGATTGCTATCGCATCGGTCAATCTTGTTCGAAGAAATGAGAATTTTCACAACGGAATCCTCAATTATCTGTCCAGTCTGTCGCTGACCATCTATCTGCTTCAGAGCAATCTGATGTTTAAGACATATTACCGGACAGGACTGGTGCGTTTCTTTTACAATCATTTCGGATTTGAGAACGCCGTTGTGGGCAAAGCGGTCGTTATGGCTGGGATTGTTTTTGCGGTTTCATTAATCGGAGCAATTCTCTACGACAGAATACTATCCCCGGCTGTGAAACATCTCAGCCGGCAGGCATTGACATGGATTCGGCGGATTTACCACCGGGCGGAAAGAAGTCTTTCGTGATGGAGGGATTGATCCAGATATAAAAGATTGATACAAATATAAAATGATTTATCCAGATATAAAATGTTTGATCCAGATGCTTTGCCGCTTGTGATGCGCCGGGATACTGGTTCTGTTCTGCTGCGGCAATGAATAAGGGAGGCACAATGACGGATATTCTCTTATCTGTAATTATTCCGGTTTATAATACACAAAAAGATCTTACCCGGTGTATAGACAGTGTCATGAAGGACGGCACTGTTTCATCCGCGACAGAATCTGAGACAGGGGCCACGTTCACCCCCGGCGAGATCGAAGTGATTCTCGTGGATGATGGAAGTACCGATGGGAGTGGAGCTCTATGTGATGAGCTTTCTTTGCAGTACCCGTCTGTATATGTGATTCATAAGGAAAACGGAGGCATAGCCAGCGCCAGGAACGCCGGAATGGCCCGGGCGCGAGGTCGATATTTTTCCTTTCTGGATTCCGATGATTATCTGAAGCCGGGATCTGTTGCCCTGTGGATTGGCTGGATCCGTCAGTATGGTTCGGACCTGATACGTTTCGGATTATGCAAGATCTCGGAAACAGGGGAACTGCTGGAGGACAGAACTCTGCCGTATCCGCCGGGCAGATATACCGGGGCCGCATTGAAGGAGCTTAAGCTCGATTCGATTTACTATGAGCACGTGCTGGATTACAGGACTCCCCGAATTCTTTCGTCCTGCACCAACCTGTACCGAAGCTCCTTTTTGAAGGCGCATGATCTGAAATTCCGGTCTGAACGTGAAATCCTGCGGGAAGAATACCTCTTTGTCACCTCCTGCATGCAGGCTGCGGAATCGGTTGCCGTGTGCGATGTTTCCTGCTATTGTTATGTACAGCGGAGAGGATCCGTCACGCAGCATTATATTCCGGACATGCCGGAGCGGTCGCGCAGGCTGATGCGGGAATATCAGACACTGCTTCCGAACCCGGAGCGCGAACAGGCAATTCGAATGGACAATTTCTACATTGACAGCATGTATGCATGTATCGTCAATGAGTGCAGAGAAAATCGCAGCAGCAGGAATGCCGTTCATGAAATCCGGTCTGTCCTGGCGGATGCTCATCTGCAGGAGGCCCTTCGAAGAAGCCACAACCGGGCATCTACCGCAAAGACAAGGGTGATCGTGTTTCTGATGCGCCATCGCATGGCACTTGTCATGTACAGACTGTATCGGCTTACTGCCGGGAAGTAAGTACCCGCATACTGCGTATTCATCCTTTCCGCGATGATACCTTCCGATTTGAAAAGATCGGTTGCAGGAAAGTATATCGAAACATACGCTGAATGAAGTAGCGGATTCCATAAATGAGCTGTATGAAGAAGTGCTTTCCATAAATGCGCTGTAAGAAGCGCTATCCATAAATACGCTGTACGAAGAGTCGAATACCATAAATGCGCTGTATGAAGAAGCGGATTCCATATCAGAGAAAGGTCGTTCCCACGCAAGCATGTCACACATGAACTTCAAAAAAATAATACGAAAATATGGCCACAAATTTCATACCGCCCTCTTTCCGATCACGGGAGCACTTTTTTCTCTGCTTCCGGTGAAGAACAACCGGGTTGTGGCTGTCAGCTTCCGCGGGAACGGTATCGGAGATAATCCAGGTGCAATCTGTGAAAGTCTTTATCAAAGGGACCCGGAGGCCGAGATTGTCTGGCTTGTCGACCGCGGGAGGAACCGAACCATTGATCTTCCGGAATGGGTCAGAGAGGTGCCGTATTATTCCTTCCGATCCATGCTGTATATGGCCACGGCAAAGGTATGGATTGACAACTGCCGCAAGGACTATATGCCCGGAAAAAAGAAGGATCAGATCTATATCCAGACCTGGCACGGAGGACTCGGGTTCAAAAAAGTAGAAGCGGCCGCGCAGCAGGATCTTTCGGAATTCTACATTCGCGTGGCGAAGCGTGATACGGCTGCTACGGATCTCATGGTCTCGAATGGAGAGATGACTAGCCGGATTTATCGCACCATGTTCCGCTATCAGGGAAGGGTCCTTGAGTGCGGACTTCCGCGCAACGATTGTCTGGTACGTAACGACCGTTTAACCTGGAAAGAAGAGGCGAAGAGAGCGCTGGGGATTGAACCGGATCACCGTTTGCTCCTGTATGCGCCCACCTATCGGGACATGACCGATCTTTCCGCGTTTTCATTCGATATGGATGCTTTTCTTCGCGCGCTTGAGAAAAAAACAGGAGACAAATGGACCGGAGCCGTCCGTCTTCATCCAAATCTTCAGAATAGTAAAATCCCTGCATTGTCAAATGACCGGATTCTGGATCTGACGCATATACCGGATCCCAATCAGGTTCTGCTGGCAAGTGACGCGATGGTGTCAGACTACAGCAGTATGGTCTTTGATTTTGCCGGGATGGGTGGGCTTGTCCTGCTCTATGCGCCGGACTATGACGAATACATGCAGCGAAGGGGACTGTGGCTGACGTATGATCAGACCCCGTTTCCCTCCGGAAGGACGAATGAAGAGCTTCTGGAAAAGCTAAATGATTTGCAGATCAGCAGTTACCAGAAGGATTTGAAGAAATTTTTCGACGATTTCCACATGGCCGAAACCGGAAGATCCTCGGAAACCGCCGCAGAAGTTATAAGGTCTGTTCTGCGCGGCAAGCCGCTGGAGATGGCATTACGGGAAGTATGCGTTCCGGCCGGTGACGGAAGATATTTGCTGAAAAACAGCTAATGAGGTAACTAGAATGATCAAAAGAGTTCTCTATTTTGTCTGGGCGCCGATCCACCGGCTTCCGCCATGTGTAGCCCAGGTGCAGCAGCTCCGGGATTTTGGAATCAAGGTAAGCGTACTCTCCAGAGAGATCAGCCCGGAAACGGCAGAGATTTTTCGGAGCAGAAATATTTCGTATGAGACGCTTCCAGTCATCACCAGAAAGAACAAGGTACTTCAGAAAGGCCTGAACTATCTGAACTACCGGCGCGTCTTCCGCCAGTGGTTCCGGAAATACTGGACAGACGACAGTGTTCTGTGGATCGGTTCCGAGATGGGCGCCATAAAGCAGTGGCATTTTCTGAAGAATCATCACCCTGTAATCGTCAATTGTCTGGAATTCTTTGAATACGACTGGTACCAGAATGCAATGAAACGAATCAGCAGCGATGTAGATTTCCTCACAGCATGTGAGCCTCACCGGGCACAATACATGAAGGACTGGTGGAATCTCGGGTCACTGCCCGTTGTTCTTCGGAATAAACCATATGCCCTATCCCGATCCAGAAATCTGGAGCCCACCTCCCCTGACGTCGAAAAGGCATTAAAAAAGCTCGAAAACCGCCATGTTCTCCTGTATCAGGGCATGATATCAAAGGAACGCGACCTCTCACCTCTTGCAGAAGGACTTAAGAGAAGCGGCAGCGACTGGACGCTTGCGCTGATGGGAACGGATTATATCGGCGATGCGGGCGCATCACTGCAGAAAATCTATCCGGACACCGTTTACCTGGGATACTTTTATCCGCCGCATCATTTTGAAATCACATCACACGCAGATATCTGCGTCGCCTGTTATGAAGAAAACTCCATCAACACAAGATACTGTGCGCCGAATAAGATCTATGAATACGCGGCATTCGGATTGCCGATGCTCTGCAATGATATTCCCGGCCTTGAAGAAACCGTCGGCCGGTACCATGCGGGAAAATGTGTGAATTTTCACGATCCTGACCAGATTGCAGCCGCGATTCGGGATCTTGCCGCCAATTACGAAGACTACAGCGCAGGGGCTACGCGAATGTACGAGGAAACGGACAACACGGCAGCCATGCATCAAATCCTGGAGACCGTATCCTCACTGTCCACAACTGGGGCCGGAAAGCATGGCCGCTAGATCGTAATTTACATGATTGCCCTATGCGCTGTTGAATTCTGGAATCTGAAATCCAAAGGCCAACTCTTTCGAAAGAGCCTGGTATCCCGCGTTTGCTTTAAATGCTGGAATCCGGAGACGAACCCGAAAAAAGGAGATAGAAATGAAGATATTACTGCTCGGCCTGTATTATTCAGAGAATAAAGGCGATGCCCTGCTCACGGACTGCGTGGCTGCAAGGATTCGCCGCTCCTTTCCGGATTCGGAACTGACTGTATGCGACCTTTTCGGACGAACCGGATGGAAAACCGCAAGCGGCGGCGAAGAAGCAGATTTAAAGAAGAGGATCTTCAAGAACAAGCTGCGGACATTCGCCTCGAATTATACCCCCTGGGATAAGATGTATTCACACGAACAATACCTGTATGAGATGCATCGTGCCGATATAGAACGGGTCATGTCCATTTCCTGTAACTGTGTTGTATTCGCCGGAGGTCAGCTCTTCATGGATGATCTGGCTCTCGTTGTCAGTTCCTACATCGATCATTTCGCAGCCATGGAGATTCCGGTCATCATCAACGCCGCCGGATGGGGGCCCTTTTGCAGCCGGCACATCCGTGAGCGGCTGGCGCAGTCACTGCAGAACCGATGGACAATTGATCTGTCCGTACGAGATCACGCATCCGCAATCAGCCGTCTGGTCGGAAGGAAAGTCCCGGAAAGAGCTGACTTTGGATTGTTTGCGGATATCACCTATGGAATTCACCGTGATCCGCAAAGTAACCGGACAGGGCTCGGGATCATGTACGCGCCGACCATTTCCAGAGGAAAAATGATTTGCTTCTGGCAGGGATTAATCCTTCAACTGACCCGGAAAGGAATTGCATGGACGCTCTTCACAAACGGATATCCATCAGATGAAGAATTCGCCAGAGACCTTCTGAAGCTGCTCCCCGAAGAATGCTTCCATACCGGAAAAAACCGGAGGGATTATCTCCTTCCTGCTCCCGGCACGCCCCGCGAGATGACCGCCCAGATATCCTCGTTTCAGTCGCTGATTTCCATGAGACTCCACAGCCATATTGTGGCAGCTTCGCTTGGTATTCCCTCCGTTGCGATCACCTGGGATGACAAGCTCCCTGAATTTTTCCGCATGCTCGGATACCCGGAACGCTGTCTTTCCATTCACGAACCAGCAGACCATGTCATTTCCATGATTACGCAGGCGGAAAAGGACGGGATAAACAGGAACACAGTGAACGCGCTGCGTGAGGCCGCCGACAAATCGCTTGTTTCATCTATCCGTAAGGCAACCGACAAATCGTTTCTTACCTCTATCCGTAAGACGTCTGACAGATCGCTTCTTACCTCCATCCATGAGGCAAAGAGCACTCACTCACAGAGAGAAGAAGAATGACCGGTGCTTTTCTTCCATACAGAGGCAATCTGCTGATAAAATCGTGCTTCATCAAAATTTGCCTCGATGGTATTTCGGGCATTCCGGCTGTAATGGCGCCAGATTTTCTCATGCCCCGTCAGATCCGATATTGCCTCAGCCAGAGCGGCAATGTCACCCGGTTCAACCAGAATCCCATTCTCTCCGTTTCTTACACAGGACGGAATATCTCCGACCGTCGTACTGATCACGGGAAGTCCAAAGCTCATTGCTTCCAGAATCGCGACCGGCAGACCCTCGTTATAAGAGGGGAGCGCAAGAATATGAGAAGACTCCAGGAGCTCCTTTTTTCTTTGTCCATCCACCCATCCGGCAAAATCCGTCTGATCTGAAATGCCCAGTTCCCCGGCCAGTCTCTTCAGGTTTTCTTCTTCCGGACCGCTTCCGGCCAGTACAAGCCTCCACTTTGCGGGCTTTGCCATCGCAAATGCCCGAAGCAGATCCTCCGCACCCTTTCTCCGGATCAGAACACCCAGAAACAGAATCCGGTTCTCCGTGTCATTTAAGGCTGTGATCTCCTCCGGCAGTTTCACGGCATTGTGTACGATTTCCACGGACACACCGGGACAGATTGACTGAATACTCTTCCGGTAATGTTCCCCGAGCACAATGACATGGGCGCAATTTCCCAGGAACTCCCGTACCTGCTTCTGCTTATCCGGACCCAGAGAACGATACCAGTCTTCAAACTCCGAACCATGAAGGTGCATCACAAAGGGAACGTGAAAACGAAGAGCTATCTTCTGCAGTGTCCGCGCCCGGACAAAGCTGCCTTTATAAGACATATGAACATAGACCAGATCCGGACGCTCTCTCAGCATAACCTCGGTCAATCTGAAGCACGCTTCCGCAAATACCGCCCCCTTCGCTGCCGGATTCCGATCCGTATACGTCGGAATAAAACGGAGCTGAATCCCCTCCCTCGTCCAGTCATTCTCCAGAATCTGCTGAATTACACTCGTAATACCGCCCTTTACATCCCCGCGGTTTCCCATCATCAGGACCTTCATCATACCTGTCGAAATCCTTCCCTTTTCTTTCCATATTCTCTTTCTATGCCAATATTCCTCGCAAATATTCCCGTACATCTTATCACAAAAAACGCTGTCATCGTCGCCAAAATATCTGGTCAGGCCCAATCTTATCATGCCTGCTTTTCGGTTTGTCCCCTTCCCTTGCGTTTAAAAACGCCAGGCACATCGCCGGCATCCGATACAAAATCTGTGTCAAAGCTGCGTCAGATGCCCGTTATATTTATTAAAAGTCTTTCCTATTGTTGAAAAATCCGTACCCTCATCAAGTAAAGAGCATACTTCATGCTACATTATATTATTTTAACTTAGGTTAGGAGGAATAACAAATGGCAAGAAACAAATTCTTAAAGCGTATGGCTGTTACGGCTCTTGCTGCGTCCATGACATTTGGTGCCGTACCGGCTATGGCAACTCCAGCGCTGGCTGCTTCAACAGTTACTGTTGCGAGCTCATCTGATCATCTCGGAGTAGGCGCTACCGTTCAGTCTGCACTTGATAGAATGACAGTTACTTCTGCGACTACTGCAGATGATATTAAGACAAAGGTTGCGGAAGCATTCAAGACAGCATTCCCCAACGAGAACTACAATGTACAGGTTGACAACGTAGTGGCAACTGCTTCCAGCTATTATGATGATGGTCAGCACAATGATCTGGCAAACGGTGAATATCATAATTTTGGAAAAATCACAGGAAGTGTAACACTGAGTAGCCCAGACAATAGTGCTACTCCGGATTCCCAGAATACTACGACCTATAGCTTCGAACTGGATGAGAACGCTTACACAGATAAGGAGAAGATCGAACTTGCAGAGCATTACATTCAGAAGTATTTCAATGAAATGAATCCGTTTGCTGCAACGGATGAAACCGTTGAAACCAATTCAGGCGATGAAATCAAAGATGTAACGATGAAATCTATGGCCCAGGCCGCGCTTAAATATTATGCACGTCAGGGCATTACTGAATTTAGAGATGGATCGATCACAGTTGACGCTAAAAATACCTCTGCACCGGTTAATGATGATAAGAATAAATTAATGACATTTACTTCTGACATCACGGTTTCTGTAGGTAAGACAAGCGATACAAAAACTTATACCGCTACAAGAGATCGCGCTCACAGTTATCTCACCGAAGCGTTTGCAAGTGCTGTAAAGGCTTATTTAGAAGACAAAGATGATCCGACTACTGAACAGAAGGAGGGTACTTACTTTGCAAATGATATCGACGCTGAAAAACTTGCAGACGTCATCAACAACCTTAGATTTATAATTTCAAATGGAAAAGGCGTTGGTTCAACGACTGACAACACTTATTTTAATAACTTTAATGGCGAGGTATTCGCTAATGCTCTTGGAAGGGCTGGTTTTAACGACTATGCGCAGCTGAAGCATATCTCTATCTCTGCTGATGACATTGAGATCGGTGAAGCAAACAAGGTACTTGCAAAGCATGGCGTCAACGGACGTGTGTCTGTAAACTTTAGGCTTAAGGAAGATGGAAACAATGATACTCAGGTCTTCACCGCCACTCTTAATCTGAAGGAGTCTGCTGATGAGATGCTCACAGAGATGACCGATGAGATGACCAGACTGTTTAAGGAAGATAAGACAATCCTTCCGACAATTGCGTACGGTGATTCCGATAAGGCTTCTGCTCCGGATTATGACGTTAAGAATTCTACGGATAAAACGGATGATACGCTTGGCGGTGTCACAGCAGATGGTTTTGCATACGCACTTTATAACAATGCTGGCCAGAAACTGGTTAATAAGGCTTATGCCGGCCACCCACTTTCTGAAGACGGTGTTCAATATGTTCGCAATACTGCAACCTACAGTGATTATGTAAAACCCACCACGAAAGCAGATGGAAGTGTCAAGGTTAACGCAACTGTAAAGGTATTGAATCCTTGGTATGCTACTTATGACGGCACAATGACTCCGGATGAGCAGTATGTAACAAAAGATGTTTCATTTACTGTTACTATTCCGAAGCTTAACACCGTCGCTGCAACGGATATTGAACTTGCAAATGCACGTACAATCTATATTGTAAGAGGAAACGAAGGCAAGCTTGATAATGCACAGACTAAGCCAACAACTGTAGATCTGAAGAATGGTGTATCTCAGACACCTAATCATACAATGTCATATGCAAAACCAACTAATGCAAATGACATTGTCTGGACTTCCAGTGATCCTTCGGTCGCAACAGTTGACGAGAATGGAATTGTTACTGCTCTTAAGGGTGGCAAAACTGTAATCACAGCTTCCAGTGAAACTAATCCGAAGATCAGTGATTCCGTCACAATCAACGTGAAGGAGACATATAACGGATTCGTTGATGTAATGGATCCGACTGCATATTACTTCACTCCTGTTTACTGGGCAAAGGATGATGCTAAAATTACCGCAGGTACAACGACTACCACATTCAGCCCGTCCAGTACTGTAACCAGAGGCGATATGATTACCTGGCTGTACAGATATGCTGGTTCACCTGCAGTTAGCACAACTACCAAATTCAAAGATGTAAAGGATAGCGATTACTATGCTAAGGCAGTTGCATGGGCAACGTCAAAGGGCATCACATTTGGTACAAGTGATACCACATTCAGCCCGAAGAAAGCTGTTACCAGAGCAGAGATGATCAGCTTCCTGTACAGATATTCTCAGGCTGTCGGAAAGACAGATGATGAGAGTGGAAAGTCTGACTTCAATGATGTACTGAGCAGCAAGTACTATGCATCAGCAGTTGCATGGGGCGCTGAGAATGGTGTTGTTGCAGGCTATGCAGATGGAACATTCAGACCGGACAAGACCTGCACAAGAGCAGAGGGTGTAAGCTTCATCTACAGAGCAGTAAATCACACAAAGGGCCAGAAACCAGATAATCTTCTTCAGAAGTAATCTTGTGGATCAGAGATTTAGCTAAATACTCATAGTATGAAGCTTAGTTGATGGGTGCCAGATCATTCTATAAAGGATGATCTGGCATCCGTTTTATATGCGCCGTCTGGTGCAGACAGAAACGCGGACAAGCAATGAAAATTACTTGTCCGCGTCTTTTAGATTATGCCATAACGACAAGGAAAATATCCCAGGTTCAAATTATTAGAATTTGAAATATCTCTCAATAAATGCTGCAGCCTGACCTCTTGTTACTTTATCATTCGGTGCGAAAACCTTTGATGTCTTTCCTGCTGTGATGCCGTTATAATAAGCCCAAAGGACTGCCTGGGTATAGTATGCACCGGATTTAACATCATCAAACTGATGAATTGCATAATCATCACCAGTTGTAACTTTAACGCCATCATATCTGGCAAGGAATGTTACAGCATCAGCACGCGTTATCGTCTTAGTCGGGCTGAACGTGGAATCAGATGTACCGCTTGCAATCTTATTATCAACAGCCCAGGCAATTGCTTCTGCATAATAATCTTTTGAAGAAACATCGCTGAATTTCTCAGAAGCATCTTCAGCATTTACAGTTCCTGTGACTTTTTTAGCGGCTTTTGCTGCGCGGTAAAGAAGAGTGATGAAATCTCCACGCGTTACATTTCTTTCAGGAGAATATGTGGAAGCAGTAGTTCCTTTTACAACCTCTTTCGCGGTCAGCTTGTAAACCGGCTCGAAATAGAATTTCGTTGCGTCGGTAACATCCTTGAACAGTTTACTCAGACTGACATTTACAGAATCTGTTGCCAGCTTATTATCACGAGCATCATAAAGAGTAGCCGTCAGAGTTCCCTCGATGTCCTTCCAGTCTTCTGTGTCAGCTCCATCATCATAACCATTTACAATCTGAATCTTTTGTCCGGCTGTGATCGTAAAGATACCACTGCTTGCTCCATCTGCAGTGCGGGTAATATTGGCAGTAGTAGTTCCATCTGCAGAAATGATATTTACGGTAGCCTTGTCAAGTTTTGTATCACCCTTCCAGCTGAGCTTTACATATCCGCAGTTTGCTCCATCCGGTGAAAACTCTGGGGTAATAGATGCAGCGCCTTTTGTATCAATATCAGCGCCAAGGCTGATTCCTGTAGCAACCTTTGTGCTGAGTTTATCCGTAACCACAGGAGAGAGACTGATAGTATCAAATGTATCATATTTTGTGGTGTCAGACTTGGAAGTAGCCTCATGAGCCTTCAGCAGAGATACTGTAGCGGATACTGAACCAGTTGCTTCAGTCGTTGCTGGCGTATAATCAAATGCAGAAAGAATATACGCTTTCTCACTGTATAGTTCAGAAGCAATCGTTGCTGTTCCACCAAGCTTATCAGCCAGTGCCTTATCGACTGCATCTGTGATGACTTTCTTCACATCATCCTTCGATGGAGCTGTTGTAGCATCCTTTGCCTGGAAGTCTGTCTTCTTCAGAGCTTTAAGGGCAGTGTCTACAGCGTTGTGAGCTTCTGCCTGGATATCTGCGTCACCATGTACGATGGTCAGTGTCTCGATACTTGTCACATCATTAGCAGTAGACTTATCAGCGTCAGCATGATAGGTTACAGAAACCTTTACCGATCCATTTGCAGCATGTGTTGCGCTCTTGTTGGAGGAATCCTTTGCAATCGTAACATCTGAGATTGTTACGCCGGTGATTCCGGCATCGTCTAGCTTCTTCTGTAAGGTACCTTTCAGAGTAGAGCTGATCGCTGTGATCGCCTTTGCATCCTTAGAATATGCATAAGTATCTTCAACCTGATCATTTGTCAGTTCTACAGATTCGATAACCTTCTGAGCCTCAGCAACTGTAGAAGCTGCAGCAGAGGTTCTGGAGATATATGCTGTGCCGGAAATTGTAACCGTAGCGTCTGTAGCAGCTGTTGTCGTTGTTTTTGCAGTTGTGTGTGTGACAGGAATTGTCACTGCTACTGTGCCTTCAACGTCGTCTGTCGGCTGTGTCTGAATCGCTGTGGTAATCGTTCCAATGGAAACACTGTCAAAATAAGGAGCAAGAACCGTATTGGCCTTTGCTGCAGTTGTCAGAGCATCCAGTTTTGTCTTGATCGGAGTGGATGATACAGAAGCAACATTTGCAAAGGTATAAGCCAGTTTATCTACGGATCCGCTCTTGATCTCATCTGCATAATATCCCGCTTCTACTGTAGCGTAATCCAGGTCAGTCAGCTTTCCGCAATCAAGTGTGAATGTAACATTATCAATTGCAGCAATTGCCTCAGTAGCATTCGGCTGCGTTCCGATAGTTGCCTTGTCATATTTCTGCACCTTTGCAGTTGCGTTAATTACAGGAGCTGTCGGAGCAGTTGTAGCATTAACATACTTGGCAGTATCTGTGCTGTCTACAGTAACATCAACACTGAAGCTGCTGGAAGGATCTGCTGTCTCAAGCGCATTCTTTAAAGCTTCTGCAATCTTATCGCCAGTTGTAGCAGTGGAAATCTCAGCGTTCTTGTCCAATGTTTTAACTGCTGCATCAACTTCACTATAAAGACTTGCTGTAGCAGTATCTGAAGAACTGGGGGCCTGAGAAGTGACCTTTGTCTCAGCAAATACATTCATAGCAACAGCCGGTACGGTTCCCAATGTCATGGATGCAGCAAGAGCCGTAACAGCCATACGCTTTAAGAATTTGTTTCTTGCCATTTGTTATTCCTCCTAACCTAAGTTAAAATAATATAATGTAGCATGAAGTATGCTCTTTACATGAGAATGCTTTGTCTGTTCCGGCAATTCTGGGCGTTTGGGATGGGGAGATGGGAAAAGTGACACACTATTGACACAGCATTTTTGTGATCCTGTTGATATGGTGAGATTCGAAAGAAAAGATGAACGTAACGATAAAGGTAAAGAAAAATAAAAAAATAGGAAGATATGAATAGAGGAAAGAAAAAATAAGAACGCAAAAAGAAGGGCTCTGTGATCTGCGCGCTTTGTTTCATGTGTGCAGTCACGGAGCCTTTACCGGATGTCGGCTTCGCCGTTCGCTTGTGATTTTGCCTGCTGACAAAGGTTTCGCTGTTTATTCGTGGTTTTGGCTGCCGACGGAATTTCTGCCTTTATGGATCCTGGCCTTGTTCCTGTACATCGCGGCGTCTGCGCGTCTGAGGAGCGGATCGATGCTGTCTACGGGTCCCTTGTGGACGTAGAATCCGATGGCAATGTCGATTCCGGAGGCGCTCATGACAGATTTAATTTCGGAAAGATATTCTCCGGCCTGGTCCTCGTTCATGTCTTCGCGGATCACGAGGAATTCATCACCGCCCATGCGGAAGGTGTGGTCGCGGTCAGAGTAGTTGATCAGAACCTCGGCGGCACTTTGAATCAGTATGTCTCCGGCGTGGTGGCCATTGGTGTCGTTTGTCTGTTTGAGATTGTTGATGTCAGCGGAGAACAGTGCCAGATAACCGGTTCCGTTATAAGCAGACATATATTCGTCAAGGCCTCTTCGGTTGAGCGCTCCGGAGAGAGTGTCACGCCTGCCCTGCTCCTCGATTTCCGTCATGTTGTTGCGGCTTCGGATCATAGAGGACAGAAAACTCGTGAGGGTGGACAGAACCAGACTTGCGGTCCGGAAGGTCTTGTCGGAGGAGTTGATCACCATTGTGAAGCCGATCGGTTGCTCCGCGATGGACAGCTGGCCCGATACGATGTTCCGGATATGGGGGATCGGGAGGCGGAAGTCCGGGTGTTCCCGTTGGAACGTTGAATAATCCGGAATCTTGGCGACCTGCTGGGTGCGGAAAATCGTATATAAAGCCTCCAGATCTCCGTCCGGAAGATTGGCAAGCCTGTCTTTCAGCGGGGTCAGGTTCCTTCTGTGCCACTCATAGGTGCAGGAGACTGTGCTGCCGTCCCGGTTTTCGAAGATCAGAAAACGGTTGGCACCGAGGCTTTCCGCGATTACGGCCATGGCTTTATGAATTCCGACAGACGGATCCGGCTCTTCCAGTCCGACCATGATTGCGTCATTGGCATTGGATTCATAGAAGAGAAGGCTGTTCTGTTCTGCCAGCTGTTGTCTGCCGGCTCTGTCGGGGAGCTTCGCGACTCCAAAACTTTTCAAAAAAGCGGGAAGCAGCCAGCTGCGGTTGAGATGGTGCTCCCATATATCTTCCCGTTCCACAAGGAGGATATCCCTTGACGCAGATTTTGGCAGGACGAGGGCGCAGAAAACCGTCCAGTGCCAGGATCCGTCTTCGCGTCTGACGCGGAACAGGTCGGAAGCCTCTGATCGACCCGATTGTTCTGCGTGCAGATAGAGGAGGTCCGCACTGATAAAACTCAGGAACCGTTCGGTGTCTTCTGGGTGGATCAGTTTCGCGGCAGATGTCCGGAAAGTAGAGCGGATATCCTGAAAAATCTGACCTGTCTGCACCCGGGGATGCGTGCAGCTGATCACTTCGATCTGGTCGTTTTTCATGTCCAGATAGTACAGCGCGTCATAGAGGAGCGTGAGGTTCCGGATGAGGTTGTCCATCCGCTGGGCTTTGGTCATGTCACGCACGGGCTGTATATTTTTGAGTGACAATCTGGCGAGCCAGTAATCGGAGCTGCCGGCAATCCGCGTCGCGCTGATCTGCATATACTGTCCATCATCGACATAGGTCATAGTGTCGGCGTGTTCTCTGAAGACCTTCTCCATAAAGGACAGATATTTGAATTTCATCGGATAGCTTGAGAGACTCAGGTTGCGGTTGGCGTCTTTCAGGGTATGAGTGTTCACGGTGCCGAGTTCGTGAAGATAGGCCTGGTTTGCTGTCAGCAGGGTAAGATGTCCAGGGGTGCAGCGGACGATCGCGACGGGGCTGGTACAGGCGACATCGATCAGATCAGCGGCATTGTACATCTGATGTTCGTCAGATGTTTCCGCAAACAGATTTTTGCCGCGGCAGGAAGCGAGTGTTTCCTTGTAGGGAAGCGGGCGTCCGAAGTAAAATCCCTGAATTTTTCCGCAGCCGATCTCGCGAAGAAACTGCAGCTGTTCTTCGTTTTCGACGCCTTCTGCGAGGGTGTACATGCCGAGCGCTTTTGCCATGGTCACAATGCTGGTGATGATCTTGCGGCTCTTGTCGTCGAAGTTCCGGAAAAATTCCATGTCAATCTTGAGTTCGTCGAAGGAAAAATTGTGCAGAGTGTTCAGGGAGGAGTAATCGCTCCCGAAATCATCGAGCCATACCTCATATCCTGCGTCGTGAAATTTCTGAATGATGGTTTTCAAGGTCTGGCGCTTCCACACCATGACAGATTCGGTGATCTCGACATGAAAAAAGTCTCTGGAAAGATGGTATGCCGCAACGGTGCTCTCGAGAACCTCCAGAGGATCCATCAGGTCGAAGTCGAGCTTGGAGAGGTTGACGGATACCGGAACGACGGGAAGACCGCCTGCCAGGCGCTCGTGCATGAGCCGTCCGCTTTCCCGGATGATATAGGCGTCCAGACGGTCAATCAGGCGCGCTTCTTCCAGAATAGGGATAAAGATATCGGGACCCAGAAGTCCCCTCTCCGGATCTTCCCAGCGCGCCAGAGCTTCAAAACCGCAGAGCTTCCCGGAGAGTGTGCGGACAACCGGCTGATAGTAGATACGAATATCACCGTTCTCCAGGGCATCATCGATGTGCTGGATGACAAAGAGCCGGTTCTCCAGCCGTTTTCCCATATCATTGGTGTAAATGGCGCAGGATTTCGTGACATCTGTCTTTATGGACAAGTTGGCGATTTTGGCCCGGTCAAAGGCATTCATCAGCCAGGTGCGGTCCGCATCCTCCGGCGTGTATACAATTCCACACTTCAGGAGAATGTTCCGGTTGTTGGTGTAGGAATCGATCTTTTCGCAGACAGATTCCAGCTGTTCGATAAGGCCGTCTTTGCTGAGCACCGCGGCAAAGGCATCTGCGGACAGATGACCGAGAAGCTGTCCGTGGAAGGTATCGATCAGTGTGTCCGAGACCTTGCGCAGAAGCCGGTCTCCGGCGTGGACGCCAAAGCTGCGGTTGTATTCACGGAAATTGGTGATATTGAAGTATACCGGGCAGAATTCTGTCAGAATGTTGTCCTGCTTGTTCTTGTCCAGAAGATCCAGTGCCGCCTTGTAGAAATCGTTTCTTCCGAGCAGACCGGTCAGGCCGTCGGATTTGAGGACGTGAGCCATCTTGTCCGAGGAGAGGATTTGGAGCAGGTATACCGGAGTACCATCCAGGGTGAGGCGCTGAAGGAAGGCTTCCGCCATCTGGAAATGGCCTCCCATCGTTCGCAGGGTATAGAAAAAGGAAGAACTTTTCTGTACCTGTCCGAGAATGATCGCCAGGGGAGGCGTTTTGACTTCATCATCTGCTTTCATGCCGCGGAAGGTTCCTCCGGTCAGGCGGAGAAAGCTGTCCTCGTCGGGACACTGGTATAGACTCAGGATTCCGGTATTTACGAACAGGATCGTTTCCGCGTCATCCGCCGTAATCAGGCAGATTCCGAGATCGAGCTTGTCATAGAATGAATGGTATTCCTGTTTATTGAACATAATAAAATCCTCATACCTGTTGCCTTCGAAATCGCAGCCGGTCTCTTACACACTACCGGTTGCCTTCGAAGGCGCAGCCAGTCTCTTGCGTACGCTTCACGCCAGGCGGCCCGGCTGTGTTTTCGAAGAACTGTTTCGTTTTTTTGCACGGTATAAGCTGCGGATTGCTCCGTGCTTCGCGCGTGACGAGGCTGACTATGTTTTCAAATTGCTTATACACTGTTAATATATATTATCACTTTACCGCTTTTTCGTACTCTCATCAAGATTATTTCGCGGTGTTGCTGTTCCGGCAGGGCTTTTGCAGCCCTGCCGATTGTATCAGGAGACCTGAAAGATTCGCTGAAGCTCCTCCCGTTCGGTGTCGATGCCGATGTGGGTGTAGATGTCCATGGTGATGCGGATGGAGGAGTGGCCGAGAATGGTGGACAAGGTCTTCATCTGCATTCCCTTTCTGGTGCAGTTGGTGGCGAAGGTGTGGCGGAAGGAGTGGAAGGTGTAGCGCTTTCCGGGGTCGAGCCATCCGTCCCGGCGCATGTCGTCGATGATTTTCCGCATGCTTTTGTCGATGTCTGAGGCATAGATGGGTTTACCGGTTCCGGTCAGGAAACAGAGATCTTCGAATCCTTCGGGAACGGCGTATCCGGGGCGTGTCTTGCGCTGGGTTTGTGAAGTGTCGTATTGCTGCCGGAGGATGCGGGTGCATTCCGGAAGGAGCGGAATCACGCGTCTGCTGGTCTCGCTTTTGGGAGAATCCAGGTAGAAGCCTTTGCCGGAACTGTAGGAGAGTGTGTGGCGCACGCATATGGTTTCCTGTTCGAAGTCAATGTCTTTCCACTGGAGCCCGAGAATTTCTCCGATACGGAAACCGGTCAGAATCGAGAGGCGGTATATGTTCTGATAGCGGGAGGATTCGGAGCGGCGGATGAACTCGGCGAGCTCCGCCTCGGTGAAGGCGGATTTCCGGAGAAGAGCTGTCTTGCACGCGGGCATGTGAACCAGATTCATGGGATTGACGCGGATGATCTGATGCTTGCAGGCGGTTGCGAAGAGGTCGGCGAGCATAGAGCGCACGGAGTTGACGCTTGCTGCGGTGAGGCCTTTCTCGCTGACCCGGTTCAGGAGATCCTGAAGGAGTTCCGGCGTGATCTTCCGGATTCGCATGCGTCCGAGTTCTTTTTGAATATGGCAGGAATACATCTGCCGGTATTTGATCCGAGTGCTTTCTTTGATGGAGGCCTTGAAGGTTTCGAGCCAGATAGCAAACCATTGATCCATTGTTTGGCTTCCTTCTCTGCCATAGATTCCATTTTCCACCCGGTACCGTGCGTCGAGAAGCCCCTTCTCGGCATCTGCCAGACGTGCCGCGTAGCCGCAGTAGGTGTGCCGGTTATAGGAAAAACGCCACATGTAACGTCCGTCTTTGCGGTAGGTGATTCCCTTCGGTAATTTTTTCTGATTTGTCATGACTGTGTCCTGTCCTTTCTTTAGTTTTTTTCGATCAGAAGCTGTAATTCAGAGTAGGACTGTTGGAAATCCGGAGCAGAGCACTGTGTCTGCAGAAATGATGTGTTCTTTGTCTATCATACCGCATCCCGAGTCCGGACCGCATGGAGAGGATTTGATTTTCAGAAGACTGGATGATTTTGAGCTGTTTGAGATATCCTGAGAGATTTCGGGAGGGCTGCTGACAGTGAGTGACAGGCAGCAGAAGACAGAGGAAGACAACGGAAGACAGAGGAAGACAAAGGAAGACAGAGGAAGACAAAGGAAGACAGCGGAAGACAAAGGAAGACAGCGGAAGACAAAGGAAGACAGCAGGAATTCTCGTTCTTCAGACCGAGGCAGCGTTCAATGACGTAAGAAGTGGAAAAAGTGGAATTTTGAAAATGTTACAGGAAATTTTCAAGGGATTCAGGGACGCAGTCTGACACAGATTCTGACACAGATTTCAGCACGGATCAGGGGCAGATTCCGGCGTGGATCAGGGAAGATTCCGGCGCGGATCAGGGGCAAATTGACATTTACCGGGCGTAAGGTTAAGATATACAGACAGTTTGAGATGGCAATTTCGCGGCAGCGCTGCCATCGGATGATGAATTGAATCATGGAGATTTATGATGGATCGTAAGAAGAATGCGGCGCGAAATGTGGGAACCTCGATTGCAGGGCAGCTCTTGAATAATCTGCTTCGTTTCGTTTGCCGCACGGTTTTTGTCTATACGCTGGGCAAGGAGTTTCTGGGTATTTCCAGCCTGTACACCAATATTCTGTCGCTGCTGAGCATCTCAGAGCTGGGATTTTCCTCGGCGGTCACCTTCAGCCTTTACAAGCCGCTTGCGGAGGATAATCAGCCGCTGATCTGCGCTTATATGAATTTTTACAGGAAGGCATACCGGGTCATCGGCTCGATTATTTTCTTCGCGGGGCTCTGTCTGCTTCCGTTTCTCCCGAATCTCATGACCGGGGTGACGGATAAGGTCAATATTTATGAATATTATCTTCTGTACCTGATACAGACCGTGGTGTCCTATCTCTTCTTCGCCTACAAGTCGACCCTGCTGGATGCGGATCAGAAGAAATATATCTCCGATATCGTGACGTATGTCTGTCAGATTTTGATGAACGTGGTTCAGATCGTGATCCTTGTGGTGTGGCGCTCTTTTCTGGCGTATACGATCACAAGTATCTTCAGCAACATCATGATCAATGCCGTGATTTCGGTGATTGTGGACCGGAAGTATCCGTATCTGCGCCGGAAGGTGCCGGCACTGGATGAGAAGGAGAAGAAGAACCTTTTCTCGCGGATTTACGCGATGGCGCTGTACAAGGTGAGCAACGCGGTCGGATCCGCGACGGACAACCTGATCATTTCTTCTTTCATCAGCGTTGTAATGGTCGGTATTTACAACAATTACTATCTGGTGATCCAGACGATCCAGACCATTCTGTCGGAGGCTTTCAACGCGATCACGGCGAGCCTCGGGAATAAATATGTACTGGACAGCAAGGAGCACAATGAATATACTTTCCGCTGTCTGAATCTATTGAATAATATGCTGGTGGCTGTCTGCGCGGTCTGCTTCATGGTACTGTTTCAGCCTTTTATTATTCTGTGGCTCGGCAGAGATTATCTGCTTGATCAGCCGGTGCTGATCATTATTGTTCTGAATTTCGCCACAAATTACATGCAGCTGACGACAAATATCTATCGGCAGGCAAGCGGCGTTTTCGTCCAGGGCAAATACCGGGCGGTGGCGAATGCTATCCTGAATCTGGTGACTTCGATTATTCTGGTGAAGCAGATTGGTCTGGTCGGTGTATTTCTCGGCTCCATCATCAGCCGCGTGCTGACAATTACCTGGTATGATCCGTGGCTTCTCTATACGAAGGGGTTCCGGAAGTCTCCGGTTTCGTTTTACCTGAACTATATCGTCTGTCTGGGTATCATCGCGGGATGTTCCTTCGTTATGCTTCGCATTCCGCTCGGCGTATCCGCGGAATCATGGGCTGGCTTTATCCTTCGCGGAATTCTGAGCATCGTGATCACTCTCGTGGTGTACTGGGTGGTTTACGGAAGAACGGAAGAGTATCATTATCTTACTGACCTGGTGCGGAAGACGGTGAAGCAGAAACTGAAAAAGACGCAGAAATGACAAACGCGTGTGTGCTGTTGAGTGAGCAGAGATGACGGACGCGTGTGCGCTATCGCGACGCTCGCCGCACACGAATACTTCGCATTCGGCTGCGGCTCACTGTTCGCGTAAATAAGAGAGGACCCGGCGCTAAAACGCCGGGCCCTCAAGGTTAGGGGAGAATACCCAGGAAGGTACAAGCTGCCTTGTACCCGTTGGGTGCAATATTGATACAGAAATGATTCGGATCATTTCTGCATGTTGCCTTTATTATTAAGAAATGCCAACCGCACACTCTATGTGAGAAAATCTGTCAGGATATCGGCGATGCGTTTGCTGGCATGTCCGTCTCCGTAGGGATTGGACGCAGTGCTCATGGCCTTGTATTCGTCCGGATCGGAGAGAAGACGGCTGAATTCCCGGTAAATGGTGTCTTCGTGTGTGCCGGTAAGCTTCAGAGTTCCGGCTTCGATGCCCTCTGGGCGCTCTGTCGTGTCGCGCATGACCAGTACCGGCTTTCCGAGAGACGGAGCCTCCTCCTGTATGCCGCCGGAATCGGTGAGGATCAGGTAGGATGCATTCATGAAGTTGTGGAAATCAAGCACATCGAGCGGCTCAATCAGGTGTATTCTGTCACAGCCGCCAAGAATCTCATCGGCAGCGGCGCGGACGACCGGATTCATATGGATCGGATAGATAGCCTTTACGTCGGGGTGCTCATGGATAACCCGCAGAATGGCGCGGAACATGTGGCGCATCGGTTCACCCAGATTCTCCCGCCGGTGAGCGGTGATCAGAATCAGCCGGGAGCCCTTTGCCCAGTCGAGCTCCGGATGAGAATATCCGGAATGGACAGTGGTCTGAAGAGCATCGATGGCGGTGTTGCCGGTTACATATATTTTGGAGGCATCCTTCTGTTCGTTGAGAAGATGCTGTTTTGCAAGCTCAGTAGGGGCAAAAAGGAGATCTGCGGAGATGTCGATTGCCTGACGATTGTATTCCTCCGGATAAGGGGAGAACAGATCATAGGTGCGAAGGCCGGCCTCTACATGGCCTGTCGGAATCCGCAGATAGAAGCAGGCTAGAGATGCGGCGAAAGCGGTGCTGGTATCTCCGTGAACCAGTACGATATCAGGCTTTTCTGTTTCGAGAACCGAACGAAAACGGTCAAGGATCGAGATTGTTATGTCGAATAAGGTCTGGCCCTGCTTCATGATGGAGAGGTCGTAATCAGGTGTTACATGAAAAATGGATAAAACCTGATCGAGCATTTCCCGATGCTGACCGGTGACGCAGACGATGGTTTGAAAATCACTGCGTGTCTTCAGCTCCTTGACGACCGGGCACATCTTGATCGCCTCCGGACGTGTACCGAAAACCAGCATGACTTTTTTCATATATAAAATCCTTTCGCTTGCTTTGGGCGGAAATCCATTACCTTCAGGTGGCTTACTGTATTTATAATATCCTTTCGCTTGCTTTAGGTGGAAATCCACTACCCTCAGATGACTTACTGGATTGACACTGTTTACGACAGGACAGTTAACTATATTATAGATCATTCCGAAAAATTTGTCACGAATAAATCCGGACGCGGAAGCCCGTATATTTCCCGTATACACATAGTTTGTAACAAAATTGTAAAAAATACGCATTACTCCGTTGCATTTTTTTGAGGCCTGTGATAATATTGTAAAAGATTACAGAATGTGTAACAAGAAGATTACAAAAATGCGCCTGAAGTTTTAAGCGCAGGGAGGTTATATTTTTGAAGGTCAGATTTAAGCGTTTACTTACAATTGGAGTTGCAGTCGCCATGCTTGGCGCACAGCCGTTGCCTGTAAGTGCGGATGATTTCGACACTCAGATTCAGAATGCGGATAACGCGATCAGTGATCTGCAGAATCAGCAGGCAGAGACGAATCAGAATCTTGCGGACATACAGAGCTCCATCTCCGATATGGAGGCTGACAAACAGCAGATCCTGAGCGAGATCGATGGATATGATCAGGAGATCGTCATCACGATGGCTTCCATCTCTTCCATGGATGATCAGATCGAGCAGAAGACCAAAGAGCTGGAACAGACGACAGCGGATCTGGAGAAGGCTGAGGAAGATCAGGATACACAGTATCAGGCCATGAAGAAGAGAATCCAGTACCTCTATGAGGAGGGCGGAGACAGTGGATGGGCGAGCGTCATGATCGGCAGTCTCAGCCTTTCGGAGGGTCTTGATAATGTAGACAATACAAAGTCCCTCTATAAGTACGACAGAGAGGAGCTGGAGGCATATACTGAGACCGTATCCAAGGTGAAGACCCTGAAGGCTCAGGAGACTGCTCAGAAATCTTCTCTGGAAGCTTCCAAGCAGGAGCTTGAGGGAGCAAAGGAAAATCTGGAAACGCTGAAGGCAGACGCAGAGGCGAGAGGAGAGGATGTCGATTCCCTGCTTTCGGATGCTCAGAGTAAGGCAGATGAGTATTACGCTCTGATTCAGGAGCAGAACGCGCAGATTTCCGAGCTGCAGTCCCAGAAGGAAGCTGCACAGAACGCGAAGGCTGAACAGGAAGCACAGCAGAAGGCAGCGGAAGAGGCTGCGGCGAAGCAGGCGGCGGCACAGCAGGCCGCAGCACAGCAGGCAGCTTCCCAGACAGCGAACACCTCCGCGGCGTCCAGCGGATCATCCGCGAATACCTCTGCGGGAGCTGACAGCTCTTCTACAGATACAGGCGCTGCAGATACCGGTACTGCAGACACAAGTACCACGACTACCACAGACACGAGTGCTGCGGACAGCAATACTTCCTATGACAGCAGTTCTTCTGCTTCATCTTCTGCTTCATCCGGTGCCTCCTCTTCGGCTTCGACAGTGAGCGGAGTAAGTGGTCAGGATGTTGTGAACTATGCGCTTCAGTTTGTGGGCAATCCTTATGTATGGGGCGGAACTTCACTGACAAACGGATGTGACTGCTCCGGATTTGTTCAGCAGGTATACGCACACTTCGGTATTTCGCTGAGCCGTACGACCTATACACAGGCGAATGAGGGCATTGCCGTATCTTACAGTGAGATGCAGCCCGGTGATGTTATCAACTACGGAAGCCATACCTCAATCTATATCGGAAACAACATGATCGTTCATGCGGCGGATGAGTCTCTCGGAATCATCACTCAGAGCAATCCGGCATTTGAGCCGATCGTTACCATTCGCAGAATGATCTATTAATCTCATTCATCACGCATCGTACTCTCTGGAGCATGAAGATCCATAGAGATGTCTATTTCGAGTGGAGTATTTATTAACAGCCAGACAGGCATTTGGTCCTGTCTGGCTGTTTTGCGGTGCCGATGGTAATGCGGCGCCGATCTGCTGCCCATACACATTGGCTATTTCTCTGCTGTCAGCTGTCCATCAGTTGTAATTCACCGACAATCCTTTATAATAAATAAGAAAAATACACGATTAGTCAAACCAATATGCCCCGCAAGCGGGGTGCGGCAAACTGCATAAAGCCAGCTGCTCTGTTGCTTCGCGACGCCCGCGGATGCCACAGGTGACCGGCTTCGTTAGTGTGTCGCGGCTTCCGCCTGTAGCAAAAGAAAGGATTTTATTTATGAAGAAGACAAACTTATTATGGAGACGATGGGTCCCGGTATTTCTGTCGGCGGTGATGCTGCTGTCCGGATGCGGTTCGGCTTCCGGGGACACTGTATCGGGAGTATCGGGAAGTGCAGCGGACAGCGTTGTTTCCGGGTCGGTGGTAAACTCACAAAGCAGTGATGCCGCTTCTGCAAAAGCGGCGGAGGCAGCAACCACACTGCAGACGGTAAGCGACCCGGACAACGCTCCGGACATAGACGGACTGACGTATACCGGCACCATGGAGCTTCAGTATGCGACCTGTTTTAACGTATATTATTATGAGGGCGGCTATAAGCTGATTTCCGTTCCAAAGAGCGGAGATTATCTTCTGGTGCCTGACGGAAAGGAAGCGCCGAAGGGACTGTCTGATGACATTACCGTAATCGGACAGCCGCAGAATATATATCTGGCGGCAACTTCTGCCATGTCTCTGTTCTGCGCGCTGGACAGTCTGGATGTTATTACTCTGTGCGGGATCAAGGCGGATGACTGGACGATTGACGAGGCCCGAAAGGCTATGGAAGACGGATCCATTATTTTTGCGGGAAAATACAATGAGCCGGATTATGAAACTATGGTAGAGAAAAACTGCGATCTTGCCATTGAATCGACGATGATTCTGCATAACCCGGAAGTGCAGGAGATGATTGAGAACATCGGTATTCCGGTGTTTATCGACCGATCGAGTTATGAACCCGAAGCGCTTGGCCGTACAGAATGGATCAAGCTTTACGGGGCAATGGTAAATAAAGAGGATGAAGCGTTTGCTCATTTTGCGGAGCAGACGAAGGTTATTTCGGATCTGGAGGGAGAGAAGAACACAGGAAAAACGGTGGCCTTCTTCTCGGTGGGAACAGATGGCACAGTGACTGTTCGTTCCGGCAATGATTATATCGCCAACATGATAAAGGAGGGCGGCGGTGACTATATTTTTGCGGATCTCGACAGCGGAGAGGACTCCAGTGTATCGGTCAGCCTTTCCATGGAAGAATTTTACAATAAAGCCAACCAGGCGGATTATCTGATTTACAACGGAGCCATCGAAAACGGGCTTGGATCGGTACAGGATCTGATCGACAAGAGCAATACCTTTGCCGATTTCAAGGCTGTCAGGGATGGAAATGTATGGCAGGTGGGAAAATCCATGTACCAGGCAACGGATACCGTCGGGCAGTTTATCACCGATGTCCATTTGATGCTGACGGGAGGCGACGAGTCGAAGATGACCTTCCTCTCCAAAGTAGCCTCACAGTGATCGTGAATGATCAGACCTTGCACTGTCCGGCGGTCATGAATGATCAGGCGTTATACTATCATCAGGGGATCCGGAATGATCTGCCCTGTAGGGCTCATATATTCTGAATCAGCCGAACCTGGACCGGGCAAACTGCCTAGAGCGGATCGGTGCGTTGCGGTCCGGGACAGTAAACGCACATATGGCAAGCATCACACTTTCATCACAATCTCATCAAAAATGAGACACAGAATTCACAAAATTAGATCACAGAGTTTCGATACTATATAAATCGTAAGGAACTAAAACTTCCCACACTCAAAAGGTGTGTTGAACCTTGAAAACTCAATAATGTAGGCAATTAAAAAGGCATAGACGCTGTGCCTTTGGTATAATTGAGTTGACTAGAAA
>NZ_JBQKIK010000024.1:0-55582 GCF_052117805.1 Bilifractor sp. LCP21S3_F8
TTCTAGTCAACTCAATTATACCAAAGGCACAGCGTCTATGCCTTTTTAATTGCCTACATTATTGAGTTTTCAAGGTTCAACACACCTTTTGAGTGTGGGAAGTTTTAGTTATTTATTATAAGCAGAAATTTCCGATCCCATTTGTCAGAGCATTACCGGCCGTTAAAATATTTCTTCACAACCTGCCAGAACATCTGATTTATCAGTATCCACTGACGCGGATCTCCCTCCCCAGCGCAACCGAATAAATATCCGTCTCCGCCACTTCGACTCCGGTGATTCCGGAAAGAGCCCGGCTGTAATATTCCAGCTGCTTCTGATACTTCTCCACCAGATCTCTGCCGTCGCTGGTGCGGACTCTGTCCGTCTTGTAGTCGACGATCACATATTTTCCGTTTTCGGAAAAATATGCGTCAATCGTACCCTGCACCAGAATGTTCTCATCCTCTGGCCAGCTGTTGTCAATGTCTTTTGCCGGAATATCGATGACAAAGGGCTGCTCTCTGCGCAGGACTCCCTCCAGCGCCGCTCTTCGCATCCGGATCCCGATTCCTGATGTCAGGAACCTCACAAAATCCTCCGGCATCACACACGCCGCATCAATTTCTGACAGAAGCCCCCGCGTCTCCATATCCTGCACTTGTCTTCGGATCTCTTCTGCAAGTCTTTCCTCAAGTTCCGGATTCTCCGCAAGCCCTTCCTGAGCTTCCGGCTCCTCCGCAAACCCTTCCTTGAGTTCCGGATTCTCCGCAAACTCTTCCTGAGCTCCCGGCTCCTCCGCAAACCCTTCCTTGAGTTCCGGATTCTGTGCAAACTCTTCCTGAAGTTCCGGATCCCCGGACGATTTGCCTCCGGTTTCCTCTCTCCGGAAAATCCTGTCCACGGACAGATAATCCAGGCATTCCAGCACATGATGGTAAATGGTTCCCCTCGCTGCTCCTGCAGCTTCTCTGTGTCCTTTCTCTCTCATGAACTCCGGAACATACGGAACCTCCGGCTCCTCCGCAAAGGGCTCCGCTCCCTTTTCCTCCTCCATGACCTCCATGGAGCGCATCTTGATCTCTGTCACGGTCATCTTCGCCGGCAGCTCAGCCGCTCTCTGATAAGGATAGCGGAAGTTCTCTCTTCGATCCAGAAAATCATGGACCTGTCCGTCGCAGACCGCATCAGAACGAATCATCTGCCTGAGGGCGTCCACCATGCGGTCCGCTTCAACATTCGACTGCATCGTTCTGTCCGCCATCTCCTCCGCCCTCACTTCACGGATCGTGAGAACCTTCCCGGACGGCGCCGCCATCATCACCCAGTCCAGCGGACATTTGGCGCTTACCAGCCTGTGATAGGAAAGCGGTTTCTGAAGCTGTATTCTTTGGCCGCGAACTGCTTCCTCCGGTGTCTCTCCGGGAGCCGTCCGGATCTCGGTACCCTCCTGCAGACGCATTGTCTCTTCTATTCTGTCTTTATCAGACACAATTCCGGTGAGAATCAGCTTTTCTTTCGCGCGCGTCATCGCCACGTAGAGAATACGGATCTCCTCCCCCAGAGTATCCCGCCGGATCGCCTTCCGAATCGCAGCCTGCATCACGGAGCTGCAGCTGGTATGACGGTCGGGGTCCACCATTTCCATCCCGATTCCGTACTTCGCGTGCAGTACGACTCTGCTCTGCGCGTCCTTGAAATTGAAATGATTTCCAAGCCCCGCCACAAATACAACCGGAAATTCCAGGCCCTTGCTCTTATGCACAGAAATAATCCGGACCGTATTCTCCGCCTCGCTGAACAGGTTCACCTCCCCATAGTCCACTTCATATTTTTTCATCCTTTCGATGTAACGGATGAAATTAAACAGCCCGTGATAGCTCGTCTTCTCATAATCCACTGCCTTCTCAACGAGCATCTTCAGGTTTGCCTCCCGCTGCGCGCCCGCCGGCATCGCCGCGGCATACCTTCCATACCCGGTTTCCTCGATCACCTGTCCGATCAGCTCATGAACCTCTGTACAGGGAATCCTCTCTCGGAAATCAGAGAGCTGCCCGAGAAAGGCACGCAGCTTTGCCGCAAGTGCCGGATTCTGCTCTTTTTCACCGCCGTCCGCATATTCCCGCACGATCTGATACATGCTTCCCTCCGGATCTGAAATCCGTAGCTCCGCCAGCTCCGCATCGGTACATCCGACGATCGGTGAGCGCAGAACCGCTGTCAGCGGAATGTCCTGGCCCGGATTGTCCAGGATATTCAGGTAATTCAGGACGGTCGTGACCTCAAGCGCGGAAAAATACCCATCCTTTGAAGTCATATAGGCAGGAATCCCCTCATCCTGAAGGGTGCTGACAAAGATGTCCCCCCACCGGCCCGGTGAACGCATCAGAATCACGCAGTCCCGGTATGTCAGCGGACGGAATGCTCCTGCGTCCCTGTCCCAGACCTTCCCGGAGGCCGTCAGCTCCCGTATCCTTCCGGCGATGGCAAGCGCCTCCGCTCTTGCCATTGCCTCACTGCTCCTGTCATCCTCAAATTCCGGAGCAGCCTTGTTAATCAGAAGCAGCTCTGCCTTCGGAAAATCCGGATCCTCGCCTTCCGGATAATCCGCGCCGTAATGAAGTGCCTGTGCGTCGTCGTAGCGGATCCCGCCCAGCTCCGGTATCATCAGTCTGTGGAAGATCGCGTTCGTACAGTCCAGCACCTCTCTTCTGCTTCGGAAGTTCCGGTCCAGATTGATCCTTACGCTCCGCATTCTGTCGGCTATCCCGCTGTTCTCCACAGCTGTCTCACTGTTCTCTCCGGCCGCCCCGCTGTTTCCCACAGCTGCCTTGCTGTTCTTCCCGGCTGCTTTCTGCATGTTTCCAGATTCTGAAGATGCTGACAGGAGCGGATATTCCATGTATTTCGCAAGGAACAGATCCGGCCGTGCCATACGGAAGCCGTAAATGGACTGCTTCATATCTCCGACCATGAACCGGTCATATCTTTTCTCCTCCGTCCCGGAGACCGCCTCCAGGATTGCTTCCTGAATGTAGTTGCTGTCCTGGTATTCGTCGGTTATAATCTCCGCGTACTGCTCGGCAAGCTCCCTCGCCGCATCTGTTCTCCGGTATGTACCATCCTCCTGTTTTTCCAGCAGAATTCGAAGGGCAAAATGCTCCAGATCACTGAAATCCGCAATATTTCTCTGCCTCTTTGCCTCGGCAAACCGGTCCATGAACAGCTCCGTCAGCCGCACCAGCTCCTCCGCATAGGGTTTTATACGGCCGAGCTCACTGAGAATTTCCTCCTCCGAACGAGAAAAGCAGTCCGCCCGCAGCGAGTTAATCATGTTCTTGAACTGATCCCTGCTGTTTTTGACCTGTTCCCGGAGAACCGGATCCTCACCCGCAGTCTTCCGGGAAGAGAGTTTTGCGAAATTATTCTCTTTTAACACCCGATAAAAATCGCCGTAGCTGCGGCAGCTCTCAAGCTTTTCCGCCAGCTCCAGATCACTCTCCAGAGCCGAGATGTATCCGAGCGGTCCTCCCGCGTTTCCGGCATCCGCCAGATTCTGCTCTGCCAGACTCGCGGCATCCTCCACAAGCATGCCGGCCTCCCTTACGATATCCTGCAGCCAGTCCGTTTCCGAAAGCTTCTCCGCCGTATCGATACGGCAGGCATCTGCCGCATTTCTCAGCCACTGGCGCGGATCCGGATCACTCATGGCAAATTTGCTGATTTTCAGGATCAGATCCTCGGCGCGGCTGTCAGATTTTCCCGGTGCGTACGCGTCCATAAAACGGCGGAACATTCCGGTCTGCTTTTCCAAATCATCTGTGCTGTCCTGTTTTTCTGTATCCCCAGATACCATCGATTTTTCCAGACTGTCTGCGCTGTCCGCTTCTTCCACATAGCCCGCTCTTTTCGCGTCTTCTTCCGCAGATTCCTGTGCTCCGCCTTCCCCGGAGGCAAGCTGATACTGTTCCTCCAGCATGTCCTGAAGAACTCTGGCCTTCAGCATCTTCAGCTCGCCCTCTTCCGCGATCCGGTAGCCGGGGTCCAGATGGATCCGGTGAAAATAGTTCTGGATGACATACGTGCAGAAACCGTGAATGGTATTGATCTGCGCATGATGAAGCAAAACTCCCTGCCGCTGCAGATGAACATTCTCCGGGTTCTCCCTGAGCTTCTCCTCCAGCGCACGCCCGATTCTGTCCTTCATCTCTCCTGCTGCCGCCCGCGTAAAGGTAACCACCAGAAGCTGGTCTATATTGATCGGATGATCCGGATCTGTGACCCGGCGAATAATATGCTCGACCAGAACCGCTGTTTTTCCGGAACCCGCCGCTGCGGAAGCGAGAATATTTGTACCTCTCTGACGAATTACCAGCTCCTGGTCCGCCGTCCACTTAACCGCCATCTCACGAATCCTCCTTCTCTGACTTTCCGATTGCCTCCAGAATATCCTCCCGTTTCAGCTTCGGCAGTCTTCGGTACTCAAAGCCCGGAATCCGCCGGTCAAAACCGCAGATGCCCTGATACGGACAGAAGGTGCAGGCATTCCGGTCCTTCCCCTCCCGCACATACGGATCCGCCTTGATATGCCCCTGTACGATCCGGTTTCCGAGGTCCTTCACCTTGCGGTTTGTGTAATCCCGGATCCGGCCGAAATTCTCCAGAGATTCCGTCTGAGACGACTTCGTCAGTGAACCGTCCTTCTTCACCCCTGCCGGAATCACATCGGAGGTTACACCCTTTTCCAGAGTCTGATCCAGAAGCTTCAGAACCTCCATCTCTGACCGGCACAGGCCCTGGGGCCGGAGCTGTTTCAGAATCTCCTCCAGCCTCTCTGTCTCGGTACTGGCCTTCTCCTCTTCGATGACCGGATCCTCAATGTGGTAATAGAAGATCCCGGCCGGCTCGGTTCTGCTTCCGGGATGCTTTCTCTGATCCGCCTCCAGTGCCGCGTTCATGTAGACCGCAAGCTGAAGCTGAAGCCCGTAATACATATCCTCCAGATCCAGCTTTGTACTTCCGGTCTTGTAGTCGATAATCTTGATATATCTGGTGCTCTTCGTCTCACAGGTATCCAGGCGGTCGATTCTTCCGATCAGCCTCATCGAGGCCCCATGATCGAGCCGGAAATGAACCGCGCTGAGATCATCGCCGAAATCAAATTCGAAATCCGACGGCCGGAACCGGCCTTTCTTCACCTGCTGCTGAAGAGCCCAGACGGTCCGGCGCAGAATCTCCCGGAGCCGCTTCATCATATACTCGTTTCGTTTCGTGCTGAACAGAATCCGGTTGTTGTAACCGTCTGTCACGCGGGTGAGCGATTCATCCGCAATCCGGTCACGCTCACCGTCCGGCAGAGACCCCCAGTCGAGTCCCTTCCTGGCAAGCGTTTCCGAGAAAACCTGAAGGGAATCATGCATTACCGTTCCGAAATCTGCCGGCGTGAAGACATACTCATCCCTCTCCTTCAGCCGCAGCCCATAGTCCAGAAAATGCCGGAACGCGCAGGAAGCCATTTCCTCCAGCCGGGTGACGGAATTCAGCAGTTCTTTTCCGTAAAGCTTCTCCGCCAGAAGATATCCCAGCCCTTTTTCCGGATTGCGCGCGCGAACCGCTTCAAGGAGAGCTTCCGCCCTCCTTTTTCCCTCCGGATCCCGCAGCATCCGGCGCAGAAGCTCAACGGAAGCTCCGGAAGGCATCTTCTCCGGCATCTGCTGCAGCTCCTCGAGCAGATATTCCATCTGACCATCGCGCGTCTCCATGCGGAGCGTGGTATCCTTATTCTCGAGTTCCTCCTGAACCAGGGCAGGTACATCCGGGAACATCCGGCGGATCGTTCCGACCAGATACGAGGGGAGCAGGGATTCTCCACCGCTTCCGCTTCTGCTCCAGGACAGCCAGAGCGCGTCTGATGCCTTGGTCATCGCCAGATACAGATAGAACCGCTGTCTGTACATCTGCTCGCGTGATGTGGGTGAAAGCTCTGCCTTCTGATCCGAAAGCTTCTCCCGATCAGGCTCTGACAGGATGCCTCCCGCCGGAATCGGCTTTGGAATAATCCCCTCATTGATTCCGACGAAGAACATCACCCGGATCTTCTTCAGCCTGGTTCTTTCGATATCACCGACCAGAACCTGATCCTCTCCCGGCGGTATCAGGCCGATGCTCATCTCCCCGAATCCGGCGTCGAGAATTTCCTGATAGTCCGAGAGCTTCATCTTCTCATCGCCGAGTACCTCCACCAGCCGGTCAAACATTCCCATGACCTGCTCGAAAATGCGGTCGTATTCCCTCGCTGATGAAGCATCCCCCATCTCCCGGAACGAATCCGCTCTCTTCCGCATGCGGTTCTGCACATCCTGACGGACGAGGAACTCATAGAGCAGCCCTGTCCTGCGGCGCACCGTCGCATTTCTTTCATGAAGTCCGTCGTGAAGTGCCTGTGTCTCCCGCGCGAATTTTTCGCGCAGCTCATTGTAAAAAAGAAGCATGTCCGGCTTCATGCTGCGGGATGTGCGGGTCCATGCTTCTTCGAACTTTTTTCTTCCATGTATGCCGAGAGCCAGACAATAGTCCTCCAGATTCTGAATCTCCTCTTCTCCCAGAAGCGACAGTCCGCTGTGAAGATACCGGAAAACGCTGTCATACGAATAATTATTCCGGATCATATCCACGGCCGCCCGAATGAATTCAACCATCTGATTGGACATTACTTTTTTCTTCTGGTCCAGAAAGCACGGAATCTGCGCAGACCGGAAGATCCTGACAGCCTCTCTTCCATAGGTATCGAGATCGCCGGTGACAACCGCAAAATCCCGGTAATGATAGCCCTTCTCCCGGACAAGCCGGCAGATCTGACCGGCTGCGGCGCGTATCTCCTGCTCAGGATCCGCCGCCTCGGTTATGTGAATCTGATGACCATCCTCTTTCTTGCCGTGATAACCATCCCGGCAGTACCGGAACAGATTCTTCTCCATGAACTGAAGCTCCGGGCTATTCGCAAACCGGCTTTTGTCTCCCGGATCGACCCATTTCACCGGCCGGATCTCCGTGCGCGTCTCCTCCGCCAGCGCACTGACCTTCCGATAGGTCTCGCACGACATATGGAAAAGCCGGTGAATATTTCTGCTGCCGTAAAGGTTCTCCGGCGTATCTGCGGTGAGAACCACCGTGACACGGTCCGCCAGTCGAAGGAGTTCCCGCACGACCTCCAGCTGTACCGGAGTAAAGCCGGTGAAGCCGTCCAGAACGATGCGGCTTTCCTTCACGAGATCCGACTTGCCGATGACGTCACAGAGCACGCCCGGAACCTCCTCTGCCGTCAGATAGTGATCCGCAAGGAAGGTGCGGAACCCGTGATAGACGATCCGGATATCCGTAAGCTTCATGGCAAGACGGTTCTGCTTTTTTTCCCCGGACTCCTCGATCCAGCGGTCCAGATCCGACTCTTCCACCCGGTACTGCAGTAGCTCGGAGATCAGAGACTTCATTTCTTCCGCCGCGCCCTGACGGGACAAGGTTCTGCCGAGAACCCTGAGCTTCTTCTGTTCCGTTCCGATCACCCTCTGGGTAATCAGGCTCTTCCCGAGATCATCCAGAACCGGCAGCGTATTGCCTCCCACTTTCTCGAAGACTCGCCACGCCAGCCTGTTGAAGCTGAGCACGTCCAGATTCATCATTCCCTTTCTCGGATGCATCTGAACAATTTCCTTCTGGGTCTGCATCGTGAACTGCTCCGGAACAATGACGAGAAACTGTCTCTCCGGCTCTTCCATGGATTCCCGGATGATTTCACGGTAAACCTGATATGATTTTCCGGCTCCGCTTCTTCCCGCTACAAATTCAAGAGACATGCGCATCCTCCCTTGATATCCATATTCAAACACATTTTATCATGCCGTACAGCATGTTCAGCGTGTTAAATCTCCTCCATGCTTCAGCTTTTCTGTTTCCTTGCCCTTGCCGCAGCCAGAAGGATCTTCAGTTCGTCCACGCTGAAGGAATATTTCTTGCCGCAGAAGTGACAGGCAAGCTCTACCGGCTTTCCCTCGTCGATCATTTCCTGCAAGTCCTTCTCTCCGATGCTCAGCAGAACCTTCGTCACACGTTCTCTGCTGCAGTTGCAGTAAAATTCCGCAGGCACGGTGTCCAGAAGCTCCAGATCCATATCTGCCAGGATGGTCTGAAGGATTTCCTCCGGCGAAAGACCGTCCTCCAGAAGCTTCGTGACGGAATGGATCTTCTTCAGATTTTCCTCCAGACGGTTCACGGTTTCATCGGTGTATCCGGGCATGAGCTGAATGATAAACCCGCCGGCCTGCTCAACCGACTGATCGGTATTGACCAGAACACCCAGTCCCACCGAGGACGGAACCTGTTCACTTGTCACAAAATAGCTGGTCAGATCCTCCGCGATCTCTCCGGACACAAGCTCCACCTGGCTGGAATATGGCTCGCCGAAAGCCTGATCACGCACGACGGTCAGGGTTCCTCTCCCGATCGCGTTGCCGACATCCAGTTTTCCCTTGTATTTCGGCGCATTCCAGACGTTCGGATTGTATACAAATCCCTTTACTCTTCCCCTGGCATCCGCGGTAACCGTCAGTCCCTGCATCGGACCATCTCCCCGGATCGTCATGGTCATCAGGTCATCCTCGCCCTTCAGCATAATGCCCATCATGGCGCCTGCCGTCATCAGCCGTCCGAGTGCCGCCGTGCATACCGGGCTGGTCTGATGAATCTCTCTGGCCTGCTCCACCAGGTTCTTTGTCGTCGCGGCAAACGCACGTATCTGGCCGCCACATGCTGTTGCTCTTACAATATAGTCCATATGATCCTTCTTCCACTCTGTCATATCGGTTACCTTTCCGTCATTTCTTTCTGCTTTCGTATTCTCGTCTCCTGGTCTTTCTGTGGTGCTTTCTTCTCTCGCAGCGCTGCCCGCTGTCGTTCTGTCTTTCTCACTCATCGTTTTATATCATTCCTCTTTTCTCAGCTCTTTTGCCATTTTTTCTCGCGATTTTTCTCAGCTCTTTTACCATTTTCTCTCGCGATTTTTCTCAGCTCTTTTACCATTTTCTCTCGCGATGATGCAGATTCTCTCCGACTTCTCGTCCGGTGCGTGGCCGGTAAACGCTTCATAGGCTCCTTCATAAATCATGCCGGCCTCCCGGATCAGCTCCGCCACTCTTTTCAGCGGATAAGCTCTCTGAACATGAACCTCTTCATACCTGCGGAACAGATCCTCTCCCTCTTCCTCAGGGATAAACAACGTGAGAACATACTCATTGATCCGCTTCTCCGGGTCATAGCTGTTCTCCCAGATAAAGCTCCCGTTTTCCCGGTTCTCCGCAATCGTGGACTCCCCGATCCCCCGGTATTTCGCCTCTGTATTCATATCAAAAATAAAAACCCCGCCCGGATCCAGGTAATTATTCACCAGCCGGAAAACCTTCAGAAGATCTTCCTCGGTCAATATATAGTTCATACAGTCACAGACGCTCACAATCGCCCGCACGGTTCCGTACAGCTCGAACTCCCGCATATCCTGATTCAGGTACAGGATATCGTGGCCGGACTCATATTTTTTGTCCTGTGCCTGCTCCAGCATCTCCACGGAACTGTCGATCCCGATCATATCATATCCGGCATCCGCCAGCAGCTCCGTCATGCTTCCTGTTCCACACCCAAGTTCACAGACCAGTCCGTCGGAAACCCCGTGCCCCTTCAGCAGCCCGATCAGATACCGACTCCATGACGGATAGTCGATGTTGTCCATAAACATATCATATACCGACGCAAAGCTCTCATACGCGCTCATCGTTCCATAACCTCCGTTTTGATCTCCCCGCACAACCGGCATATCACCTGCAAGAAAGTATACCACATGACATACCGGAAGCCAAAAAACAAAACGATTTCTTCCGAATCGGATGTAATCGGGCGTACCGCAACGAAGGCCCGACAGCAGTGAAGGACGTACCGCAGAGACTGTCTCACGTCGGCATCGGGTATACCGCGGAGACTGTCTGACGGGCGCCGACTGCAAACGAGATAAAACACGCTGCGCGAGTTTTATCTCGCTATCGCGTCGCTCGCGTAAAAAAAATCCCCGCATCTGTCACTGTCTCACGGCAATGACAGACACGGGGACTGCTTCCTTCACACCGGCCTGTTCCGGTTTTCTCATCGCAGTTACTTGAACTGGTTGGTTTTCTCGTCGTAATAGTAATTCACCTCAGCCAGTCTCTCCATGAGAAGTTTTCGATTTACATTTTCAGCCTCACAGAATTCATCAAGACTGGAATACTGATCACGCAGACGCATATTTACGAAGCTTAACAACATAGCAGGATCTCTTGGCATCATTATTATCATCCTCTCTTATTTGATGAACTGTTTTCTGTCATTATAAAATATCGCAGAAAGAATATCATCAGACCGGTTCGACAATCTTGCCTCAAAATCGCTTCATTTTTTGTACACATTGCAGATTTCTGTTCCATCAGAATCCGCTGTGCCTTCCGTCAAAACGGGATAAAACCCGATTCCGTGATTTTATCCCGTTCTCTCAGCGATTGCGTAAATCAGTCCACGACCTCGACCTGGGGCCGCACGCTTGCCGCCAGCTTTCCGTCGGCGCCGACGTCGATCACAATGGTATCTCCCTCGTGAACGTCTCCGCCGAGAATCAGCTTCGCCGAAAGTGTCTCGACATTCTTCTGTACAAATCTCTTCAGCGGACGCGCACCGTAAACCGGATCGTAGCCGCCGTCCACGACATACTTCTTCGCAGCGTCGGTAAGCTCTATCTTGAGCTGCTGATCCGCGAGTCTTCTGTTCAGATCCGCGATCTGCAGATCCACGATGTGGCCGATGTTGTCCTTTGTAAGCGGACGGAACATGATGATCTCATCCAGACGGTTCAGGAACTCCGGACGGAAGTGCGCCCTCAGATCCTTATGAACCATTTCCTGTGCCTTTTCGCTGATCTCGCCGTTCGGCTCAATGCCGTCCAGCAGATACTGCGAACCGATATTCGACGTCATGATCAGAATCGTATTCTTGAAGTCTACGGTCCTGCCCTGGGAATCCGTGATCCGGCCGTCATCCAGAACCTGAAGCAGCACATTGAAGACATCCGGATGCGCCTTTTCAATCTCATCAAAAAGCACAACCGAATAAGGTTTTCTCCGCACAGCTTCGGTCAGCTGACCGCCCTCCTCATATCCTACATATCCCGGAGGAGCTCCGATCAGACGGGAGACTGAATATTTCTCCATGTATTCGCTCATATCGATACGAACCATGTTGTTCTCGTCATCAAACAGCTTCTCCGCCAGCGTCTTCGCAAGTTCGGTCTTGCCGACACCGGTGGGTCCGAGGAACAGGAAGGATCCGATCGGCTTTGTGGGATCCTTGATCCCGGCTTTCGAACGGATAATTGCGTCCGAAACCTTCTCGACCGCCTCATCCTGACCCACGACTCTCTTATGCAGCTCATCGTCCAGATGAAGAATCTTCTCTCTTTCGCCCTGTGTCAGCTTGGCCACCGGAATTCCGGTCCAGCGGGACACGATTGTCGCGATCTCATCCTCATCAACCGCCTCATGCACCAGCTTCAGATCGTCGTTATTGATCTTGTTCTCTTCATCCTGAAGTTCCCTCTCCAGCTTCGGCAGTTCGCCGTACTGAAGCTCGGACATCTTCGCCAGATCGCCCTGGCGCTCCGCAAGTTCCATCTGTTTATGAACCTCCGCGATCTGATCACGGATCTTCGCCGGACGGTTCACGGCATTCTTCTCATTCTCCCATTTGGCATTGAGAACCTTCAGCTTATCTTCATTCTCCGCCAGCTCCTTCTTAACGGTTTCCAGACGCTCCTTGCTCAGCGTGTCCGTCTCCTTTTCCAGAGACATCTTGTCAAGACGAAGCTGCAGATTCCTGTGCTCCAGCTCATCAATTTCCTCGGGCTTGGAATCCTTCTCTGTCTTGATCTGGGCGCACGCCTCATCGATCAGGTCAATCGCCTTGTCCGGAAGGAAACGGTCCGTGATATAACGGTTCGACAGCGTAGCCGCCGCGATCAGCGCATTATCCGTGATGCGCACGCCGTGGTACGTCTGGTAATTCTCACGAAGACCACGAAGGATGGTGATTGTCTCATCCACCGTCGGCTCATCTACCATAACTCTCTGGAAACGACGCTCCAGGGCGGCATCCTTCTCGATATACTCCCTGTACTCATTCAGCGTTGTCGCGCCGATGCAGTGCAGCTCACCTCTGGCAAGAAGCGGCTTCAGCAGGTTGCCCGCATCCATTGAGCCCTCCGTCTTTCCGGCTCCGACGATCAGATGCAGCTCATCGATAAAGAGAATAATCCTGCCCTCGCTCTTCTTCACCTCGTTCAGAACCGCCTTCAGTCTCTCCTCAAATTCACCACGGTATTTCGCACCGGCCACGAGAGCACCCATGTCCAGTGAAAAAATCGTCTTGTCCTTCAGGGAATCCGGAACATCGCCCTTCACAATACGCTGCGCAAGTCCTTCCACAACTGCGGTTTTGCCGACACCGGGTTCACCGATCAGCACCGGGTTGTTCTTTGTCTTACGGGAAAGAATCCGGATTACATTCCGGATCTCATCGTCACGGCCGATGATAGGATCCAGCTTCTGATCTCTTGCCTTCTCCACCAGATCCTCGCCGTATTTTCTCAGACTGTCATAGGTCTCCTCCGGATTATCGGAGGTCACCTTCTGATTCCCTCTCACGCTCTGCAGCGCCTGAAGAAAACGATCCACGGTGATGCCGTTCTGACGGAACAGCTCTTTCATCGAAGGACTCGGATGCCGGAGCATGGCAAGGAACAGATGCTCGACGGACACATACTCGTCTCCCATCTTCTTTGCTTCATTTTCCGCGTAATTCAAGGTGTAGTTCAGATACTGCCCGACATAAGGCTGTCCACCCTGAACCTTGACTCTTTTATTTATAGCCGCTTCGACTTCATTCCGGAAAAGATTGGCATCAATGCCCATCTTCTCGATCATCTGAAGAATCAGGCTGTTCTCCTGATTCAGCAGCACATAGAGCAGATGCTCCTGTTCAATTTCCTGATTGCCGAAGTCCATCGCTGTCTTCTGCAGCGAATTCACGGCTTCCAGTGATTTCTGTGTAAATCTGTCAGCTTGCATACTCACACCTCCCTTGAAATGCAGTATTTAAGTCAGGAAAAGATTTTGACGTTCTGATATTATGTAACCTTTTCCTCTCACGAAGCTAATATAGCACTCGTTGTTAGCACTGTCAATAAGTGAGTGCTAATTTCTTTTAAAAATTTTTCCCCGGGTTTTGCTCCGGGGAATGCCTGCACGCGCGCGGAAGTGAAAGGCACACGGCACCCCGCGACTTTCACAACTGACTCCGCCATCGCATATAAATTTTTACCCTGTTCCCTCTGCTGTCTCTTGCGCAGATATTTTTCACAGAATCTCACGCATACTCCACCAGACTCCACCCGGAATCCCCTCTGGTAAAGCCGTACTTTCTGTAGAGTGGATCCGCCGCGATTTCCCTGTCAGCCGTGATCTCCTCCGCTCCGTTCTCAAGGGAAGCGAGCACGAGAAGATCGAGCAGCCGGAACGGAATCTCCGTATCCTGGTATTCCGGCTTTGTATACAGATTGGAGATATATGCCCGTTCCTTATTCTGATTAAACAACGGACGGCGATGATAGAAAATGACGTCTCCGAAAGCAGCTATCTCAGATCCATTGTAGACAATATATGCCACGTTCTGATTCTCGGACAGATTTCTCCGGAAGTAGCTGTAGGCCTGCCGGCGGCGACGCATCATGGCTGCAGAATCCTCCGTTTTATCAGAATGATCCCGCGCTTCAAGCCGGGTGTCCACAAGAACGTCAATGTCTTTCATCGACGCACGCTTATACGTGATTTCCATGTTACGTCTCCTTTCCGGAAGATACGGCTGCTGTCACCGGTCAAGCGGCTCTGCGCCCATACCTGTGCCTTCAAAATCGATTCCGGCTCTTATAAGAGCTTCGCGAGCAGTAATCCGGTCTGCGTTTTCGAAGCGCTGATAGGGAATGGCAGGTCTTTCTTCCTGTAATATTTTTATTCTTTGCCGTCCAATATGGGCGGCAGTTCTGACAATATTGCCTTCCGTATACTTATATCCCGGTGCATTTTCATATTGTCTTCTATTTTTTGATTATATCGGGCGGATTTCGTTTGTCAATCGGACATATCCGGCCATCTGACTGAATCTGCCGTTTCAGCTTCTGTTTCAGCTGCCGTATCAGCTTTCGTTACGGCTGCCGTTTCAGCAGCTGTTTCAGCTTTCGTTCACGCCCTTCCGCTTATTCAAAAATCGCTGAATGATGTCTGCGAGCTTTTCGCTGTGTACAATGTAGCTTCCGTGGGATTCTCCGCGCAAAATAAGCTTCGCGGCTCCAGGGATCTCCGCGGCAATGTGGTCAGTCTCGCTTTTCCGGATCAGATCATGCTCTCCCGCGACGATCAGCGTGTCCGCCCGGATCTGCCGGAGCTCCTGATCACGGATATCAGGTTCTTTTATCATCAGTCGAATCAAAGGACTTCTTCCGAAAAAATGAAGAATCCGGGATCCGAGAAGAAACAGCCCGTGAAGTCCCTCCGGGCGCGTATTTGCGCCGCATGCAATCAGCGAAGAGATCCTCCTCGTCCTGCTCGCCGCGATCAGACCGATAATCCCGCCGTCGGAAAAGCCGACCACCACAACATTGTGAAGATTCAGCTTCTCCAGAAACTGTACCAGATCCTCCGCCATGTCCCTGTAATGAAGCTCTCCGATCCAGTGACTCTTTCCGTGGCCCCGCGAATCCGGAAGATAGCAGGTGAATTTTTTCTCCAGAATCTTAACCGTCCGGTCGAAAATCGTATGATCCTCCCCGTTACCATGGATCAGGACCATGGGACGCCCCTCCCCGGCCTCCTCGTAGGATATATCAATGTTATTTACATGAAGCTTTTTCAATTCTGTCATCCCTGTGATGCTCCTCCTTGTGCTCCACTTTCTTTCCACGCTGCTTCTTCTTTCACTCTGCCTTCTCCTCGTGCTGTTCCTTCTTGCGGTCCACCTTCTCCCTGCGCTGTTCCTTCTTGCGATCCACCTTCTCCTCGTGCTGCACCTTCCGCATCTCCAGGAACGCGTGCACATAGTCGCTGAATCCCTGAGAATCCAGAACGGCAAAGGCCGCCTCTTCCATCCAGAAAGACATATGCTTCGGATAGCAGACGACGTAAATATTCTTCCACTGCGGATTAAACTTATCCTTTGCGGCATGCAGAGGTTTGAAGCCGTAGATATAATTCATATTTTCATAGATATAATGCTCTGCCCTCTCGATCAGCCGCGGATGATCTCCGTCATTCGTGTTGAAAAAAGGGGCGACCCCGAGGCTTGCCTGTGACACACCCTCCGCCTTCAGGATCTCCATGATATCATGAAAGAGCAGCTCCATCACACCGTGCGGGCATCCCTCCCGCCTCCGCATGATATCCACAATCCATCCCTTTCCGCCGAGATATGGATTCAGCACGTTGATCCCCTGGATTGTGCCTTCCGCATCGGAAGCGTAAAAGTATCTCTTGTCACAGGGGTGATCCAGCATCAGACTCCCGACCGCGAACTGAAGCCTCGCCGTATGTTTTTCCTCAAGCCAGGCATCGGTGATCTCATGGAACTGCCGCTCAATCTCCGCATCCCGCTTCTCCTGCGGCCTGTACTCCTGCACGCTGAGCCCGTAATTCACCGCCGTATGCCAGGAGGATCTTGCCTTGGCGCATTTCCCGCCCCGCATGGACCAGGACTGCACATCAAAGACTGCCTCCTCTCCGCTCTTAAAGCAGCCGAAGCCCTCCGCCTGATATTCCGCAACATGTGTTTCCTCCGTCATGAGAAACACCAGATGCTTTCTCTCCGCCACCGCAAAAGAACGGAGCACCCGGAGCATTTCGGGGAAATCCTCATCTGCGCAGACCGGATCACCGCAAACGACAATCGTGTTCCCTGATCTGGCAAAGCTGATCATTCCCTCCGGCTCCTCGGAGAAAAACCACTCCTTGTCCGGCTCCAGAGAAAGATACGCCAGGGAATTCTCCGCATATCTCCTGAGATAGGACAATGCCCGATTCCATTCCTCCGTCGATGCAGATGCCGCTGAAGCTGTCTTATATCTGTTCCTTCGTGTGTCTATTCCGTACATACTTATCATCCTCTTCTCTCTGCCTGCGATCCCGGTCAGAATTTCTGCCCGCAGTCCCCGGTTTATTCCCACAACGCAAGTCTGTTGTTCGATTGTGGGATATCCGACATACAGAATAGCATGCTTATGCTGACTGTCAATTCCTTTTCATTGCCGAATCCGCATTTCCTTTTCTTTGTCGAATCCGCATTCCGCCTCTTCACGTCCCTTCTGATCCGCACAAAAACCGCCGCGCAAAAACCGGCAGGACAAGACTTCCGGATATGCCGCGAGCAAAAGATTCTCTGGTTTTATCTTTCATCTTGACATACTTCGTCTGTCGTAGTACATTTACCTTGTAAAGATACTACGACAGTCGTAATACGTCAGACAATGTATCTTCACACTCCGAACAATCCCCGGGATGCATGATATTTTTCCTGACAGAAGGGAGGTGCCGATGGGAATCAGCAGCGATGTCATCCGCGGCTACAACGACACGATCATCCTGTGTCTGCTTCTGGACGAGCCATCCTACGGCTACGAAATCTCCAGAAAAATCCGCACGATAACCGCAGATGCCTACATTATCAAGGAAACCACCCTGTATTCCGCCTTTACCCGCATGGAGAAGAACAACTATATCGAATCCTATCCGGGTTTCGCGGACAACGGAAAACGCCGGACCTACTACCGGATCACGGAAGCCGGCCGGAAATATTACAGGGAAAAGTGTGACGAATGGAAGCTTACCAAGAATGTGATCGAACATTTTATAAGGGAGAATGAATCATGAATACTATTCGCAACTATCTCGAATCGATGTTTGCAAATCTTCCGAACACTCCCGAAGTCATCCGTGCCAAGTGCGAGCTCGGCCAGATGATGGAGGACAAATATACGGAACTGATCAATGATGGGAAATCAGATAATGAAGCCGTCGCCCAGGTTATTTCAGAGTTCGGCAATCTCGAAGAGCTGGCAGACGCGTTGGGAATCAGCCAGATTCTGAATGAACAGAATCAGGCGATGCAGAAGGCACACCAGGTATCCGCTGAAGACGCGGAACGGTATCTCGACGACAGCTCCCATTACGCCCTGCTGCATGGACTTGCAACCTTTTTTGCCATTATCAGCCCCTGCGGTATCATTCTGACAGCCTCAGCGGGAACGGGTTCCCTCGCTCTCATGGCCGCCGGAATCTTCTTCCTGCTCGGTGCGATTGCCGCCTGTGTTACACTCCATGTGTACAGCAGCCTTCGCATGGGCAGATGGAGCTTTCTGAAAAACGAGCCCTGCACCATTGACTACGCAACAGCCGGAATGGTTAACGACCTCCGGCGCAGCACCCACGACAGCATTATTCTTCAGCGGACCATCGCCGTGCTGCTGTTCTGCACCTGCTACATCCCGCTTGTCTTCCTGGCTCTTCTGGACAAAAGAGCCATTGCTTCCGCCTTCGGCGTCATCATTCTGCTGTTCATGGTTGCTCTTGCCGTCCTTCTGCTCACCGTCAGCAGTTCAAGAGTCAGAAGCTGCAGCCGGCTTCTCGATCTGAGCGGCACCTTCACCGCTTCCGGATATTCCTCCGCCAAAAGCGGAAGAATCGAATTCAGAAATCCAGCCGTGCGGGCGATCATGTCTGTCTACTGGCCGACCATCACCTGCCTGTATCTGATCATCAGCTTCCTGACCTTCACCTGGGCCATCAGCTGGATCATCTGGCCCATCGCTGCCGTCATCCGCAATCTGCTGGAATCAATTTTCGGAACGAAAGGAGAATCACACGAATGAAAAAAAAGCGCAGCATCTATCTTGCACTGATTTCCGCCGCAACGGTGGCTGCCATCTGCTTCGGAACCTGGAAGCATGTAAGTCCGGGCCACCTGTCTCTCACGATGACCGGGGACAGCTTCTACTTCACCTACGTTCCACCGAACCAGACCACCATTCGCAGAAATCTCGACGCCTTTGACAGCATTGATCTTAACCTCAGTAAAGCGGACATCGAGCTTCAGAGCGGAAGCGGATATTCCATGGTCTACCGCGGGGTGAAAGAGGAATGCCCGTCTCTTTCTGTAAAAAACGGTGTTCTGACCGCAACAGAACCGGAATCAAAGGATTCGCGTTCGTCAGATGCCTCTCTGGTTCTCACCGTTCCAAAGGATCTTTCCAAATTTAAGGAGGTCTCTCTCTCCTCCGGGAACGGCGACATCACCATAGACACCGGACGCACACTGAACGTCGATTCCCTGACCCTCAACAGCAGCAACGGGGATCTGGAGCTCGACCGCTGCAACGGGAAAAGCCTTGCCGCGTCTTCCTCAAACGGCGATATTAATATGGAAGGAATCACTTTCGCCACCTCTACTCTGGAGACGGGGAATGGCGACATCGAGGTCAATCTGGCCGACAATATACGGAATTATACCATATCCGCATACACCGATTCCGGTGAAACCTCGATCGGTGACAGCGACTACGATGCAGGTTCTATCAGCGTCGGCAGCGGCTCTCAGAAAATGAGCGCGCAGACGGACAACGGAGATATCGAAATCGAGAACGACTGAACCCTGTCTCTCTTCTTTCCGTTCATTCGGAGCTTTTCAGACAGGAATTTCACAGTGCCATCACCTGTCTGAAAATGGCATCCGGATGTTCTCCGCACAATGATCTGTCCGGCTGTAATTAACATCACTTCTGCATTTCAGAAACCATCCGGATGCTCTCCACGTCGTCCTCTGTCAGCCGAAGATTTGTCACCATTTCCTTCCCATCGGGACGGGTCACCTTCACCTCAATGATCGTGCCCGTCTCAATTGCCTGCTGTCCCACCGCGCTCAGGAACAGCTGGAACTTCGGATGCTGGCTCTGAAACAGCTGCAGCCTCTCTCTCAGTTTCATCAACATCATCGGATTCATTGCCATCTTTCATACCTTCTTTCTTTTTCTTATTCCGGTAAAAACGTCACAATCATCGCCCGGATTCAACGCAATTAAACCATTATCTTCAGATCTCTCTGTACCCGGCCTCCAGCAGGGTATCCGCCTTTCGGATCTTCCGGTCCCAGGTATAGATTCCATTTACCTCATCTTCAACATCAGTCCACTGTGTATAAACATATGCGCAGAGTCCTTCCTCGCGGCAGACCTCCATCCGGTCAATCAGAGCGTGGAAGGCTCTCCCGTACTCCTCCCGGTCCTGATATCTGGTTCCGTAACCGTAGGCCCCCTCGCCCGCACTGTGATCCGGGATCCGGAAGGGAAGTCCTCCAAATTCAGACAGGACAAACGCTCTGTCTGCCTCCGGCTTCACATGAAACGTAAGGTAGTAATAGTGCACGCTTCGGAAATCTCCGCACCCCTGGTCAAACCATCCGCTCGCGGAGTCAATCAGATGATGCGGATCCGTCCTCCTGAGGAGGTCGGTGCACTCCTTTGTCTCAAACTGCCCCCATCCCTCATTGAAGATGGTCCAGGCAAATATACACGGATGCTCCTTCAGGATCTCGGCGGTCATAACAATCTCTCTCCGGAATTCCTGCCTGCCCGCTTCGTTTTCCCGCGAGAGCAGCTTTTCCTTCTGATCACTGACGCGCACATTCATCCACGAAAGCAGCGTTCCGGCTTCCGTCACGAACCAGTCCTTGTATTTCTCTCCGCCACTGACGATGTCCTGCCAGACCAGAAGGCCGAGACGATCACAGTGATAATACCACCGGTCCGGCTCGATCTTCGCATGCTTCCTGACACAGTTAAACCCGAACCTTCGCATCTCTGTCAGGTCAAAGATCATGGCCCGGTCTGACGGAGCCGTATAGATACCGTCAGGCCAGTACCCCTGATCCAGAACGCCTCGCAGAAAAATTTCCCGGTTGTTCAGATAAATCCTCGGGATTCCTCTTTCATCCCTCTCCATTGAAATTTTCCGCATTGCGAAATAACTGGAAACCAGATCCTCACCCATCGTCACGTCAAAGAAATACAGCCAGGGTTCCTCACAGCTCCACAGATTCATCTTCGGGATTCTCACATTCATCCAGTGATTGGACATGCCCGCGACGATCACTCCCTGAAGAAGCGTATCCTCTTCAATCTCACAGGTCTCATCCTGCGCGATGATCGGCCGCCGGATTCTCACCCGCACCGGAAGGTCGCTGTCCGATTCCACCAGAATGCTCACATATCCGTGTTCGATATCCGGAACGGTTTCAATGTTGTCAATGTGCTGATCAGGAATTTCCTCCATCCATACCGTCTGCCATATGCCGCTGACCGCCGTATAGTACATTCCCCCGCGTCTCAGTCTCTGCTTCCCGCGGGCGTGAAAAGAGGTATCACTGAAATCCCAGACCTTTACAATCAGCTCATCCGCTCCGTCTCCCTCGGTGCCGCCGCTGCTGTACAGATCTCTGTCGCTCTCTGTGTGAAATACACCGCCATCTTGAGTCGCTCCTCTCTTCTTTCCCCAAAACCCATCCCCTGCAGTTTCCGGATCTTCCGAAAAGCAGCCGGCTTTCTGATCATTTTCCGGCAGGACCGGCTTCAGATAGTCTGTGATATCCATCCAGAACGGCAGGTATCCGCCCACATGCTTTGCGACGCTCTTTCCGTTTATCATCACCTCGCAGCACTGATCCACCGCTCCGAAATGCAGAATGATCCTGTGCCGTGGATCCCGTCCTGAAAGCTCCGGAAGATATCTGTGATACCAAAGTGTTTCATCCGGCATCAGCTGACGGGACACGCCGGAAAGCACGCTCTCCGGCGAAAAAGGGACCAGAATCCGGCTCACAAACTTCTCAACCTTCTCCTCCCCCTTCGTGATCGCATAATCCCAGTACCCGTTCAGGTTCATATAACTCTTCCGCCTCAGAAGCTCCCTGGGATACTCCTCCAGCACATGATCCCTGTTCAGCGCCATCCCCCATGGCGTATATAACTGCTTCATTTTGCCCTTCTTCTCCCTTATTAAATATCTCTTCTAAAATAAAGTAAACCCGCATAAATAAAGTAAAACCGTATAAATAAAGAAAAACCGTATACGATAAGTCGTGCCACACACTGTATAAATCCCCGCGTCACTTCGCAGCTTTCGTGCCGCTAACAGGTATTCGCACCTCCGTGTCGCTTACGCGCCGGTATATTATACCAAAATCACCCCATGTTTACCATCACCTGAATGCAGTTGATCCGGCTTTCCTCTGCCCGCGTCTGTTTTTTCAGATAAAAACCCTGAAGAGCTTGCTGTTAATAAAATATTGTTGTTAACGCCCATGTATAAGCACGAATATTTGTGAATTGTGCCCACGCCCCATCAAATACGCCCCTTGAAAATTGTAACTAATGCTCTGTTTCCCACTCAAATATCGTTGTCCATTATGCGTTATACATAATTAACGCAGTTTTCACGCACTTGTATATCAATATTTTGTATCAAAAACATTTACCCCGCACTGTAAATATTGTATAATTATATCAAAACATCCCTCTGACTTACCAACACAGATGTACACTGCATATAAGATGGATGTTCACGAAATTTCCAAAGAAAGCGGGGTTCATTTTATGAGTCAAAATAATATGCTGGCCATGATCCTGGCCGGCGGACGCGGAAGCCGTCTGAAAGATCTGACGAACAAGGTTGCCAAACCTGCCGTTTCTTATGGCGGAAAATACCGCATCATTGATTTCCCTCTGAGTAACTGTGCCAACAGCGGCATCAATGTTGTCGGTGTTCTGACACAGTACGAGTCGGTGCTTCTGAACAGCTATGTAGCACAGGGTCGCCGCTGGGGTCTCGATTCCAACGGAAGCGGTGTCTTCGTACTGCCGCCTCGTGAGAAGGCCGATGCGGATCTCGATGTCTACCGCGGAACAGCAGACGCCATCTCCCAGAACATCGATTTTATCGATTCCTATGATCCGGAATATCTTCTGATTCTCTCCGGCGACCACATCTACAAGATGAACTACGACAACATGCTTGCCTTCCACAAGGAGCACAACGCTGACGCCACCATTGCGGTCATCGGCGTACCGATGAAGGAGGCCAGCCGTTTCGGTATCATGAATACCGATGAAAACGGCAAAATTATGGAGTTCGAAGAGAAGCCGGCGGAGCCCAAGAGCAATCTTGCATCGATGGGCATCTACATTTTTAACTGGAAACTTCTCCGCAAGCTTCTGGTCGCGGACATGAAGAATCCGGATTCCAGCCATGACTTCGGAAAGGACATCATTCCGACGCTTCTCAATGACGGCAAGTCCCTGTGGGCGTACCAGTTCAAGGGCTACTGGAAGGATGTCGGAACCATCGACTCTCTCTGGGAGGCGAATATGGATCTGCTGGATGACAAAAGCGGTCTGAACCTTGAGGATCCCGCATGGAAGATCTACACAGAGGATGCCTCCGCACTCCCGCAGTATATCGGACCGAACGCGCAGATCAAAACCGCCTTCATCACACAGGGCTGCAAGATTGACGGTTCTGTGACGCGTTCTGTTCTCTTCACCGGTTCTGTCGTGAAGCCCGGCGCGAAGGTCACAGATACGGTTCTGATGCCCAGTGCCGTCGTGGAAGAAGGTGCCGTTGTCACACGTGCCCTCGTAGCAAACAATGTCAAGATCGGCCCGAACGCCGTTGTCGGTGACGCCAACAGCGAAAGCATTGAGCTTGTCGCAAAGAATGTAAAGGGGGAGGAATAAATCATGGCAACCGCATTTGGAATTATTACTTCGTCCGCCAATCATATCAAAATCGCGGGAATGCAGGACTATCGGCCTATGGGCGCGTTCTCCTTTGCCGGAAGATACCGTGTCATCGACTTTCCGATTTCCAATATGAGCAACAGCGGCATCGATAATATTCAGGTTTATGTAAGAGAGAATCCGCGTTCTCTGGCTGAGCACCTGGGCAATGAAGGCTCATTCAACATCAACTCCAAGAAGGGTAAGCTCCAGCTTCTGTTCTCTGACAACAGCACCGCCAATGATGTATATAATACAGATATTGCGGCATTTGCCGAGAACATGAACATCATTGCCAGGAAGGGACAGGAGTATGTCATTATCGCGCCGAGCTATATGGTGTATACGCAGGACTACAATGAGCTCCTCGAGCAGCACGTTGCTTCCGGCGCAGACATTACTCTTTTGTATCACCATGTGAATAACGCGAAGGAATCCTATCTGCACTGCGACACCCTCGACCTCAACAAGCAGAAGGGCGTTCTTTCCATCGAGCGCAACACAGGAACCGCCAACGCGAAGAACATCTTCATGGACACCTACGTGATGAAGAAGGATCTGTTCATCTCTCTGGTCCGGGAAGCCCAGAAGCTCTCCTCGATCTACACCCTGTCGCAATACATCAATTCTGAGGTAAATGATCTGGATGTACGAGGTGTCGCTCACCGCGGATATTTCGCGACAGTTACCGATTTCAAGAGCTATTTTGAGGCGAATCTCGATCTGATTGATGTCGACAATGCCAACAGCCTCTTCCATGATAACTGGCCGATCTACACCGTTACCAGTGATGCCGCACCCACAAAGTATTACGAGCAGGCTGAGGTAAGGAACTCCCTTGTCTCCAACGGCTGCTCGATCAAAGGCCTTGTGGAGAACAGTGTCATCGGACGTGGTGTAACCATCGAGGACGGTGCCGTCGTGAAGAACTGCGTCGTCCTCGCATATTCCAGGATCGGCAAAGACGTACATATCGAAAATCAGGTTGTCGACAAATGGGCGCAGATCATCCACGCAAAGGAGATCATCGGAACTCCGGAAAAGCCCGGATACATTAAGCGCGACGACATCCTCTGACCAAAGGGACAGGCAGTGCCTTGACCTGACAATACACTCTGACATAGCGAGATAAAACACGCTGCACGAGTTTTATCTCGCTATCGCGGCGCTCGCCGCACACGAATACTTCGCATTCGGCTGCGGCTCACTGTTCGCGTAAAAAGAGGACTTTCACACGAATTTCATCGTGTGAAAGCCCTCTTTTTTATCCAGTTCACTTATCCGGTTCAAAACCGCCATAAGGCACCCTCAGAATCAACCCGGAATTGCATCTCCCAAATCCGGGTTCAGTCCGCCCGGCCCTACAGACTCCTCAGTCAAATACCGCCACGGCTCCAACCGGGCATATGTCTCTGCACTCTCCGCAGTGTCTGCAGTCCTCCTGACGGATCACCGCCATGCTGCCCTTCAGATCAATACAGTGCTGCGGACACTTGGTGATGCACTTCCCGCATGCCATGCAGCTGCTCTGTATATAATATTCATTCTCCTCATCCATGATACGTCTCCGTCAACCGCCCGTCTCAATCCTCTTCAATTCCTCCAAGAAGCTTGTAAAGCAGCCGATACAGTTCTTTTGCCTCATCCGGCTCAAGATTCACACACTTTTCCATCTTCTTCGGAACCTGAACCGCCCTCTCCTGCAGATCTTCGCCGCGCTCCGTAATCTGCACCATAAGGTTGCGTTCATCATGGGTCGAGCGATGCCGGATGATATATCCCTTCTGCTCCAGTTTCTTCAGAAGCGGCGTCAATGTCCCGGAATCCAGAAACAGACATTTGCCAAGCTCCTTGACATTCGTCTGCTTCTTCTCCCAGAGAACCATCATGGTAATGTACTGGGTATATGTAAGATCCAGCTCATCGAGGATCGGTTTATATCTTCGCACAACCTCCTTCGAGGCTGCATATAACGGAAAACAAAGCTGATTTTCCAGCCGGATACAATCATATTTACTCATTCTCAAAAACTCCTTCAAGCGCAGCAATTAATTGCTTGCAATTAGATTATACCCGATATTACAATTCTGTCAACCTTGCATTTCCGGCCGTTCACCGCTGGTTTCCCGCTGGTCTCCCCTCCGGTTACGCTCTCCTTGTTTCATCATCCTTGCCCCGGCCGTGCGCCTCATCGGCCGCCCACTGATGACTGCGAAATTCACGGGGAGAGGTGTGAAAATGTTCCATAAATACACGATTAAAGGTTCTCTGGCTGCCGAACCCGACATCCATACAAATGTCCGTAATCGGCTCATCGGTCCGGTGAAGCAGCTCCGCGGCATATTCCAGCCGGACTTCATTCAGATACTGATTGAAATTCCGGTGGAAGGTTCCGGAGAAGATTCTGGACAGCGCATACGGACTGATTCCGAGATCATGCGCCATCTGCGTCAGTGTGAGCGGCTCCCTGAACTTTCCGGTAATATACGAAACCATCCGGTAAATGATATCATCGCTGCCTACCATGGACTTGTCAATCAGTGTAATACATGGCAAACATCTCGCCATGATCACGTTCACATATGCCTGCTGGAGAACCTCCCGGATTCTGTTTTCCGGAGAGCCTTCCGGCCGCCATTTATAATAGAGAGAGCTTCCCTGGTCCAGCTTGTACAGAGTATCCAGCGCATAACGAATATCCGGATGCACATTTTCAGCTGCGATAACCGGATATTCCGGAGATTTCTGCTGCATGACAGCCCCGAAAGCATCTGCCATGGAAGGCGAAGCAAGAAGATAATATGCCATGCACTCAGAGCTGTCGAATACCTGATAATGATGAATCAGCTCCGGAAAGACAATGCCCAGATCGCCTTCCTCCATGTGGTACAGCATATCTCCTACCCCGAGCTCCAGCGTACCCTTCATGACATATACAAACTCCAGCGATTTGTGAAGATGTGGAGAAGCATGAACGGACTGTCTCAGCTCAATCTGCAAATTATTCTTAGTCTCGGTATATAATGGAAGCATACATCCTCCTCCGCAAAAAATGTCTTCTTTTTTTAAAGTACCTGGCATGTATTATAACAAATACCGGTGTATTCTACAAACATAAATGAAACAAGGTTATTCGTAAGCGGTGATCCGGGGTTTTTACAATCCCTGACGCAATGCTCCGCAGGAGTGTGTTGGATGATCAGATGTCCGACACTGCGCTGCATCTAACCGGCCAGCCACAGCCATTTACTATGGCTTTCATATAAATCCTTTCACTTTCATCAAAGGAAGTCCTGTATAGTATCCCCCTTTCAATTTCAACTATACAGGACTTCCGTTTTATTTACGCGAACAGTGAGCCGCAGCCGAATGCAAAGTATTCGTGTGCGGCGAGCGTCGCGATAGCGAGATAAAACTCGCGCAGCGTGTTTTATCTCGTTATTCTGTTTTATCTGTCTTGTTTTAGCTACTCTGTCCTTCCTACTCTGTCTTTTCTATTCTGTCTTTTCTGTTCTGTCTTTTCTGTTCTGTCTTTTCTGTTCTGTCTTTTCTGTTCCGTTTTATTCTGCATTATCTCCTGGCATTACTTCCCGATCCCTGCTGTAGAACGGTACATCCTTCATCTGCTCCTCCTGGATAATTGTCAGGGTATGATAGAAATCCTCGATCTCTTTCTCGCTCATCTTGCCCTCAACCTTGTCCAGAACTCTGTCTACATACGAGCTGCTGACATTATAGTAATCGATGTACTTCTGCGTGACCTGAAGGTAATACTCCCTGTGATCCTGCCTTGACCTGATCTTCTGCAGATATCCCTTCCGAATCAGACTGTTCACCTTATAGGCGGCATTGGGCGACGAGATTTGAATAAAACTGGCGAATTCATTGATCGTCGGATTCTTCATGGCATAGATTACTTCCATGCAGAAGGTTTCCACCGTGGTGAGCGTCGCCTCACGGTTGTCAAAATTCCGGAACACCTCCCGGTAAAAGTGCAGCTTGAAGTTTGTATACACCTCTGTGAAAAGCTCCTTCGTCTTCCTTGCTTTTTCTTTTAGCTCATCTCCTGCAGAACTCATAAATACCTCCCCCCGGACTGCGAAATATAGAATAATCCCCCATACGATACATTGTGCCATACACTGTATAAGTCCCAGCGTCACTTCGTGCTCATACCTGTTGCCTTCGAAATCGCATACAGTCTCTTACGCGCGCTTCGCGGCAGGCGACCTGTCTGCGTTTTCGAAGAGCTTATACACTAAATATTAGCACATCAAGAATCTCTGTGCAATTTGTCCATATCGCCTTCGGATCTTTCACTCTGCGTTGTGAATGAAAATTGATTCTGCATCGTAAATGGAAAATCATTCTGCGTTCAGAGTTCTGATTTATTCTTTCGGGTCTGTTATTGCAAAAGAGAGTTCGGCCGTAACAGCAGTCTTGCCGTCCACAGTGGCGACTGCTTTTCCAAAACCTATGGGGCCTTTTCTTCCGATTATCTCGCAATGCATCTCAATGACGTCTCCGGGTATAATCGGTCTGCGGAACCGCGCCTGTTTGACACCGCCGAAAAATACAAGCTTCCCCTTATTCTCTTCTTCCGTCAGCAATGCGACGGCACCGGTCTGCGCAAGAGCCTCAAGGACCAGAACGCCCGGCATCACCGACTGTACCGGAAAATGTCCGCAGAACTGCATCTCGTTGACCGAGACGCATTTGCGGCCGTCTGCATACTTACCGGGCTCACAGGCTGTGATCCGGTCCACCAGCAGAAACGGGTAGCGATGGGGAAGTATTTTTTTAATTTCATCTGAATTAAACTGCATGGTTTTCTGCTCTTTTCTTTCACTTGAATAAAGCTGCGTCTGTATCTGATTTTCACTCATTTCCATGGCACAATGCCGTGACCTTTTTTACTTTCCATTCCCATGCACGATGCCATGATTTTTTTCACATTCAAACAACAGTTTGTTGTCAGCTGTTTTTCCCTTCATCGGAACTGTCTTCTGCTTTCCGAAATACAAGGGTGACGTTATGTCCGCCGAATCCGAAGGAGTTCGAAAGGGCGTAGCTGATTTTCATCGGATAGCCATTTCCCGGAACAACCTCCAGGCTGCATTCCGGATCCGGAACTTTATAATTCACAGTAGGCGGAACAAAATCCCTCTGAACTGCCTCCACTGTGATCACCGCTTCTACCGCTGCGCTCGCGCCCAGAAGATGACCGGTCATGGATTTTGTGGAGCTTACCCGGACACGTTTCACATCGTCGCCGAAGATCCGGCGGATCGCCGCTGACTCGCAGGAATCATTCATCTTTGTGGATGTCCCGTGTGCATTGATATAATCTACCTCTGCAGGTGAGATACCCGCATCCTCCATTGCCAGACGCATGCATTGCTCTGCTCCGGTTCCTTCCGGCGACGGCGCCGTGATGTGATAGGCGTCACAGTTTGCCCCATAGCCCACAATTTCCGCGTAAATCTGAGCTCCGCGTTTTCTGGCGTGCTCATATTCCTCGAGAATCAGTGCGCCGGCTCCCTCTCCCATAACGAATCCGCTTCTTTCTGCGTCGAACGGAATTGATGCGCGTGCCGGATCGGCAGCTGTCGTAAGTGCCTTCAGGGAAGTGAATCCTCCCATGCACAGAGGTGTGATTGCCGCTTCGGCTCCTCCGGCTACCATGACATCGCCGTATCCATCACGGATATGTCGAAAGGATTCTCCGATTGCATTTGCCGCGCTGGCACATGCGGTTACGACAGAAGTACACATTCCGTGCAGTCCGTATTCAATTGCGATGTGACCGGCAGCCATATTTGCAATTGACATCGGTATGAAATAAGGCGATACACGGTCATAGCCTTTCTCCATCCCGCGAACCTTTTCGTTCTCGATTGTCCCGATGCCCCCGATGCCGCTCGACATGATGACGCCCCACCTGTCTCTCGGCTCATCGAGCCCGAGAAGACCGGAATCGGTCATCGCCTGCTTCGCTGCCACCATGGCGAACTGTGTGTAGCGGTCCATCTTCCGTGCCTCCCGCTTATCCACGTAGTCGTCCAATTTGAGATCTTTTACTTCACCGGCAAGCTTTACCTTCTGCTCTGCAGGATCATAGAGCGTGATCGGTCCGATCCCGCATCCGCCTGCCTTTACACTGCTCCAGACCTCTTCCTTGTCATTTCCGATCGGGCATACAATTCCGAGCCCGGTAATCACTACTCTTCGTCTCATGTGTTTCTCCAATCTGTCCATTTCTCAGAATCTATTCTGCCGTCCACTCCGGTATCTTCTTCTGCCATCTGCGCCGGCAACTTTATCTTCTGCCGTCCACTCCGGTATCTTGTACTGCTGACCTCTCCGGCCTCTTCTTCTGCCATCTGTGCCAGAGTCTTATATTCCGCCGTTCCTTCTTCAGCATCCCATTCCGCCGTCTGCGCCGAGCACCTGACCGGTGATATAGGAGGCTTCCTCCGATGCCAGAAAGGCGACCGCCGCGGCAACCTCTTCCGCCCTGCCTGCACGTCCCATCGGTATCCCCGAAAGCATGGCCTCCTTTGCGGCATCCGAAAGAGCTTCCGTCATCTCCGTATCGATCATTCCGGGGGCAACGGCATTTACCGTTATATTCCGCCCTGCGAGTTCCTTCGCCAGGGATTTTGTCATCCCGATAATCCCCGCCTTGCTAGCCGCGTAATTGACCTGTCCCGGATTCCCGTGAATTCCCACAATGCTCGATATACTGACAATCCTTCCATATTTCTGCCGCAGCATAATCCTCGACGCCTTCTTCATACAGTAGAAGGTGCCATACAGATTCACGTGAATGACTCTGTCGAAGTCCTCCTCCTTCATCATCAGCAGCAGGCTGTCCTTTGTGATTCCGGCATTGTTCACCAGAATATCGATTCTTCCGGTCAGCTTCTGCGCCTCACGGAACATCCGGTCACAATCCGCGCTGTCGGATATATCCGCCTGCACCAGAAGCGTCTGAACTCCGCATTCCCGGCAGAGTCTTTCCGTTTCCTTCGCTGCCGCCTCATTATGAGAATAATTGATCACGACATGAATTCCCTTTTCAGCGAGCGCTCTGCAGACCGCTCTGCCGATTCCGCCGCTGCCTCCGGTTACTATTGCTGTCTGATTTTCTGAATTCATAAATATAATCCTTTCGTTTGCTGCAGGCGGAAACCCACTGCCTTTTGGTTGCTGGTAGTTGACAACCTTCTGCATAGCAGTCTTCGCGCTCTCACAGAGACACAACCTTCTTCTCTGTTAAACCGCTCTTGTAAACGATGCAATGCCGCCGCGCTCTCACAGGGCCGCCACATCCTCCGCCGTATCAAGTGAGACGGTTTCCATTCCTTTTACCGTCCGGCTGACAAATCCGGCAAGCACATGTCCCGGACCGATCTCGATGATTTTCTCGACGCCGGCATCCTTCAGCCACTCGATCGTCTGCGCCATCCTCACACTCGACATCACCTGTTTTTCAAGCAGAGCGCCAATCGTCTTTACATCAGCCTGCGTGTACGCAGACGGGCTCAGGGAGGTATCATCGATCCGTCTTCCTCTCGTGTCCGACGGACCTCCCAGCGTGTTGAAAAGAACCGGAATGCTCATTTTTCCGAACGCTGTCCTGCCGAACAGTTCATGAAGCTCCTGGGAAGCGGGAGCCATCAGCGATGTATGAAAAGCAGAGCTGACCTTCAGCTCCATGCATCTTCTCGCGCCCTCTTCCTTTGCAATCTCCTCCGCCCGGGTCACAGCTTCTGCAAAACCGGAGATTACATTCTGTCCTTTTGCGTTGTAGTTGGATACTTCCACAATACTCCCGGTCTCTTTTGCAGCCTTCTGCGCGATCTCCGCCGTCTTTTCAGCAGGAAGTCCCAGAATGGCGCACATTTTTGTATCCAGTCCCTCTCCGGCTCTCGACATCGCCTGCCCGCGGAATGCCGTAATCCGGATCAGCTCCTCGGTGGAAAAAACACCCGCCGCATGCAGCGCGCTATATTCGCCGAGGCTGAGTCCTGCCACATAATCCGGACGGATTCCACGTTCGGTCAGAACCGCTGCCATTCCCGCGGCAAAGGCAGCCAGACACGGCTGGGTGTAAGCAGTCCGCGAGAGCTCCTCCTCCGGTCCCTCAAACATCATTCTCTTCAGATCAAAATTCAGCACCGCGTCCGCCTTGTCCACTTCTTCGGCAAATGTCGGATATGCCTCATACAAATCCCTGCCCATGCCGGCATGCTGGCTTCCCTGACCGGCATACAAAAATGCTGTTTTCATGACTGACTCCCTTTCTCTTATTGAACTCCTGCTGATTTCTTATTTTTCTTAGTGATCAGTTGTTGATCTCTTATTTCTCTTATATCTCTTATTGATGATCCGCACTCCCGGATGCGATATTCCTTGAAAGACTCCCGGCTGTTTCCTGTGCCCCGCGCATGATAGACTCGAAGATTTCCGCGACTGGACGGATTTCCTTCAGCTGTCCGCAGACCTGGCCCGCCATCAGCGATCCCTCAGATGTATTTCCATCAAACACCGCTTTTCGAAGAGAACCGAGCGTGAATTTTTCCAGCTCCATCTGTTCGGCTCCCTCTTTCTCCCTGCGGATATACTGCCGGGCCATCTTGTTTTTCAGGATACGGGTCGGCGAATTCACCGTCCGCCCCGTAACAACCGTGGCATTGTCCCCCGCCTTCAAGATTGCTTCCTTATAATTCTTATGTATCGGACATTCGCTGCTCACCAGAAGGCAGGTTCCCATCTGCGCTCCGCATGCGCCGAGAGCAAAAGCAGCCGCAAGCTGTCTTCCGTCCGCAATTCCTCCGGCTGCAATCACCGGAACATTCTCTGGAAGAGCGTCCCGCATCTGGGGCACAAGCGTCATTGTCGTCATCTCACCGACATGGCCTCCGCTCTCCGTTCCCTCTGCGATAATTCCGTCAACGCCGTCCCGTACCAGACGAAGCGCAAGCAGCACACTGGCAGATACCGGAAAAATCAGACTCCCGCTTTCCTTCCATCTGGAAAGGTATTTTCCGGGGTTTCCCGCACCTGTTGTGATGACGGGTATCTTCTCCCTCGCGACCAGATCCGCCATCTGATCGGTATCCGGATTCATCAGCATCAGATTTACTCCGAAAGGCTTATCCGTCAGAGAACGGCAGATGTGAATATTTTCTTCCAGTTTTTCAACATTCATTCCGCCCGAGCCGATGATGCCGAGCGCGCCCGCATTCGAGCATGCCGCCGCAAACTCCCCTGTAGCAATATTTGCCATTCCGCCCTGAATAAACGGATATTTTGTTCCTGTTATCTCATTCAGAAATTTCATGTTCTGTGCCTTTCTTCTGTATACATGCCTGCCGCTGACAAAACCGCTTTTTCACCTGCGGTCTGCCACAGCAAGGCTGACCTCTGACCCTTTTTCCGCTGGTGCGCATTTCCTGGCAGATACTTAAGAATCCAGATGGATATGCAACACTCCCGGGCATGCTCTTCCGTTTCGCTATACATTGATTCTTCAGAATTCCAGATAGCAGCCGCCCCAGGTAAGACCTGCGCCGAATCCGATGCAGAAGATCCTGATGCCCGGCTTCAGCATCCCTCTGTCTTTCATGTCCGCCAGTGCCAGGGGAATGCTGGCCCCGGACGTATTGCCATATTCCTGCAGATTCATAAAAAACTTCTCCTCCGGAAGATTTTTCTGTTTCCGGACATAGTCGATAATTCTGCTGTTTGCCTGATGACAGACGATGTAGTCAATCTCTTCCGCAGGGACTTTGCTCTGTTCCGCCATCTGATCGATCTCGGCAGCAAGTACACGCACCGCAAAGCGGAATACCTTCCTGCCATCCATCCTGAGATAGCCGTCTTTCATGATTCCTGCCGCATACGATTCCGTAATCTGAAGCGGGTTTTCGGATACAATCCTTTTGCCCCTGTACTCCATGGCCGGAATCTGGTTTCTTCCGACGGTATGCGCATAGAGGGCACTGCGGTCTCCCTCCGCTGCAGTGTGGCAGAAAAATCTTTTTTGAGACGAGCCGCGCACAATCGCCGCCGCCGCTCCGTCACCGAACAGCACGCTCACGGATCTCTCCGAGAAATCCAGCATCTTGGAGAGCTGTTCTCCTCCGATCATCAGCGCGTACTTCCGCTCTGACCGGCAGGCGGCTTCTGCATTCATCAGCGAATAAATCAGCTGGAGTCCATACACAAATCCCGAACACGCCGCATTAATGTCAAATGCGGGAACACCGCCCGGAATTCCAATATTCTCCTGTACGGCACAGGCTACGGACGGAACCATGTAATCCGTGGTGCAGGTTGCACAGATCACAAGTCCGACTTCCTCCGGGGCGATTCCGGCGTCCTCCATGGCCTTCCGGGACGCCTCCGTCGCCAGATCCGTGAGGCTTTCCTCACCTGTGCACAAATGCCGCGACACAATACCGGTTCTGCTGCGGATCCACTCGTCTGAAGTATCCATATATTGCCTGAGATCCTCGTTAGTCAGTCTGGTTTCCGGCACTGCCTTTCCCAGACCAATGATTTCAATACCATTCATATGTCTGTATGATTTCCTGTCTTTTTTCTTTTCCACATGCCGCCACCTGTTCCATATCAGCTTCTCTAGCCGATTTCACGATATTTCCGGTATCTTTGCTCCACAAGAGCCTCGCCGTCCTCTTCTTCCAGTTTTTCGAGCTCTGTCTCCAGATTTTCCCGGAGAATCCGGCACATCCCCGGAAGATCTCGCTGCGCGCCGCCCTCCGGTTCCGGAATTACACGATCGGCAACGCCCTGATTCAGAAGGTCTTCCGCGGTCATCCTCATAACCTCCGCAGCTTCCCTGCATTTCGAGGCATCCTTCCAGAGAATACTGGCAAATCCTTCCGGAGATAACACCGAATACACGGCATTCTCCAGCATCCATATCTCATCACCGACACCGATTGCCAGGGCTCCTCCGCTGTTTCCTTCCCCGGTGACAATGCTGATCACCGGAACCCTCAGCGCACTCATAGCCGCAAGATTTTCGGCAATCGCCGCGCTTTGTCCGTTCTCCTCTGCCTCTTTCCCGGGATAAGCCCCCGGTGTATCGATAAAGGTTACAACCGGACGTCCGAACTTTTCAGCTTCCTTCATCAGGCGCAGCGCTTTCCGGTAGCCCTGAGGCTCCGGCATTCCAAAATTGCATTTCATGTTCTCGGCCAGATTTTTGCCTTTTCTGTGTCCGATCACTGTAACCGGTCTTCCATTCAGGAGTCCGATACCCCCGAGAATCGCAGGATCCTCTTTCCCGGTTCGGTCTCCGGAAAGCTCAAGAAATTCTTCAAAAATTCCCTCGATATAGTCCGTAATCTTCGGGCGGTTCTTGTCTCTCACGAGCCGCACCCGGTCGTACGCGCCCGGCTTGCCGGGCTCATCCATTTTCTGTGTGTCCTCCCTGCAGGAGGATGCCGTCTCCGCAAAACCTGCTGCCTCTCCCGCAGCCCCGGTTCCCGGCTTCTCTATCACGGCAGTCTTCCCCGAACTATCCGGACATTCACACGCGGCATTCTGCTTCGAAGCTTCCGGCTCCTCACACGCAGCATTCTGTTTCGAAGCTTCGGCATTTGCGAGTGCCGTGCGCTCGCGATTTCCGGCATTCCGGTTCCCGTCCTCCAGCTCCGGTACATATTCTCCGTCTCCGTTTCTGTCCGATTTGAACCCGTGAAGCTTCAGAATCAGCGTGATCTCTTTCTTCTGATCCTGCTTCGGCACAATTTTATCCACGAAGCCGTGTTCCAGCTGAAACTCAGACCGCTGAAATCCCTTCGGAAGTTTCTCGCCGATGGTCTGTTCGATCACCCTCGGCCCTGCGAAACCGATCAGTGCACCCGGCTCTGCCAGCGTAATATCTCCCAGGCTCGCATAGCTCGCGCTCACACCTCCGGTAGTCGGATTCGTCAGCACCGATATATACAGTCCTCCGTGCTCCCGCAACCGTTCCACCGCGGCACTCGTCTTCGCCATCTGCATCAGGGAAATCATTCCCTCCTGCATTCTCGCCCCGCCGCTCGCAGAAAAAATAATCAGTGGAAGTTTTCTTCTGTCTGCTTCTTCGATCGCAATCGTCAGTTTTTCTCCCTCAGCACTTCCCATGCTGCCCATCATGAAATTTCTGCTGAGTTCTGCACCGACCGCCGGAATTCCGTTGATCCTCCCGACTCCCGCGACACATCCCTGCGGTTTCTCCGAGATTTTCCGGTTCTCCTCAAGCTTCCTGCCATACCCGGGAAAACTCAGCGGATCATCTGTCTTCAGATCCGGCGCAAACTCTTCTGAAAATTTTCCTCCGTCAAAGAGGGCTGTCAGGTGTTCGCCGACCGGACGGCGGGCAGTCTTCTTTTCGCGCATCTTCCGGAAACCCAGAAGAGTTTTTCTTCTGCCGAAAAAAATGCCGTCCGCCGTATTGACCTTAGCATCTAGCAATACTGTTCCCAGGATACTCTTACTCATGATTTCTCTGCTCCCCTAAATCGGACCTTACGCTTTCCGGCTTTCTTCACCGTAATGAAACATGTACGTCTCCAACTGAACCCCTGAATCGGACCTTACGCTTTCCGGCTTTCTTCACCCCAGCGGATGATGGCATCTGTATTTTTCTCCAGAAATCCCGTGTCGACATTCCCGGTCAGAAAATCATTATTAAACAGGATCAGATACAGAAAATCGATGTTCGTGTCGATTCCCTCGACCGTCATTTCCTCAAGCGCAACCCTCATCTTCCGGATCGCCTCAAGCCTTCCCGGCGCATGAACAATCACCTTCGCGATCATCGAATCATAGTACGGGCTTACCGTGCATCCGGAATAAATTGCGCTCTCGATGCGTACCCCGTTGCCGCCCGGAAAATGAACAAAAGGTACATCCCCGGGACACGGAGCGAAGTTCCTCGCGGGATTTTCCGCGTTGATCCTGCATTCAATGGCATGCCCATTCAAATGAATGTCACTCTGCTTGTACCCGAGGGACAGGCCCGCGGCGATCCGGATCTGTTCCCGGATCAGGTCCACGCCTGTCACCTCCTCTGTCACCGGATGCTCCACCTGGATTCTCGTATTCATTTCGATGAAATAGAAATGATTCTCTCTGTCAAGAACAAACTCCACCGTTCCCGCGCTCACGTAATGAACGGCTCTGGCGGCCTTGAGCGCTGCCTTGTGAATTGCTTCCCGCTGTCTGGAATTCAGAATCCTTGCGGGACATTCCTCCATCAGTTTCTGATTCCGCCGCTGCATGGAGCAGTCCCGCTCACCAAGCTGTATAATATTGCCCTTTGTATCGCCCAGAATCTGCACCTCAATGTGATGCGGATGCAGGATGAGTTTTTCAAGATACAGCGATCCGTCTCCGAAGGCAGCTCTCGCTTCCGCCTCCGCGCTTTCAAAGGCGTTCCGGATTTCCGACTCGTCAAAGGCGGTCCGCATTCCTCGTCCTCCGCCTCCTGACGTAGCCTTGACAAGCACCGGATACCCGACCTTCTCCGCGACCTCAGCCGCTTCCTTCCAGTCTTTCAGAATCCCGTCTGAACCCGGAACCACAGGCACTCCATGCTTTTTCATCAGCGCGCGGGCGCTCTGCTTGTCACCCATTTCCCGGATCATCCGCGAAGAAGGACCGATGAAGGTGATTCCATTCTTCTCACATTTTTCCGCGAAATCCGCATTTTCAGATAAAAATCCATATCCCGGGTGGATGGCATCACAGTGATATGCCTTGGCTGCCTCGATCAATGCCTCCTGATTCAGGTAGCTTGCGGCCGCCTGCGCAGGACCAATGCAGACAGATTCTGTCGAAAACTGTACCGGAAGGGAATTCCGGTCTTCCGAGGAACAGGCAGTCACGGTGTCAATTCCCATTTCCTGACAGCATCGCAAAACCCGCATCGCGATTTCTCCCCGGTTTGCAATCAGTACTTTCTTGAACATCTCAATTCTCCCCGATCGTCATCAGAACAGCGTCATATCCGGTAAAGGCGGCGTCCTTTGCCTTGATCTCCCGAACGATGCCGTCGCACGGAGCGGGGATCTCATTCATCATCTTCATGGCCTCTACCAGTCCGACGATATCCCCCTTCTTCACGCTCTGTCCTTCCTCGACATACGGCTTCTCTCCTGGTTTGGATGCCCGGTAGAAAATACCCGCCAGCGGAGCTCTTACAGCAACCGTACCTTCCGGACTCCCGCCCGCCTTGTCATCCTTCTCTCCGGCAGGGCTGCCTGTCCCGGATCCAAAACCATTTCCAACGTCTTCCGAGGAGCCAGCCGATGCCGTATCCGATTCAGAAGCCGCCCGTACCTGCGCTGTCCCGGACTTTGTATCTGTATCCGCAGATACTGCCGACATTCCTTCCCTGCCGGCCGGCGCAACAGAGAAATGACCAGTCCCCGGCTCATTTCTGAATTCAAGAGTTTCTTCCTGAGTCGAATATCGAAATCTGGTCAGCCCCGATTTTCCAAAACTCTCCATCAGTATCTGAAGCTCTTCCACTGTATAACTCATTCCTGCCCTCCAAAATCGTCCGGACTTCTGAACGAATGCGACTACGGCCGATCCCTTCCAGAGCGGTCTGTGCCCGGTATCCTGCCCGTCCGTGCGCGGTATCCTGTCCGTCTGTGCCCGGTATCCTGTCCGTCCGTGCCCGATATCCTGTCCGTCTGTTCTCAGTCTTCCTTGTGATCCTCGATATATTTCACAACACTCTCCACCGTATGCAGGTTCGGAAGCTCCTCATCCGGAATCGAAATACCGAAGTTCTCTTCAAGAGCCATCATCAGCTCAACAACATCGAGTGAATCTGCCTTCAGATCCTTGAAGAAATCCGATTCCGGGCGAATCTCGTCACCGTCAAAGCTCAGTGTGTCGATGATAATCTCTTTTACCTTTTCAAATGTATCCATTTTCATTCTCCTTATCGTCATTCTAGCGTTAATTACCTTCAATTATTTAGTTAAATAATTTTAGGTTTTTGTTTCGAGGGTTACTATACTGCTGCTCAATGCAGATGTCAATATATTTCAAATTATTTATTTAAATATTTTTAAATATAAGATGGTGAAAGATAAAGGGGCTGCCGCACCAGAATATCGTGCGGCAGCCCCAAGGCTCCCGAAAGGAGAATGCTCATATTCACTTATACAAAGCCCATGGATCGCAGAAGCCAGATCCAGAACGTCAGCGTAAATACGCTGCAGAGAGTCGTGATCATCACGATTCCCGACGACACAACTCCGTCGTGTCCCATATTCTTTGCCATCACATAACCGGCAACCGTGCTTGCGGATCCGAGCATGATCAGCGCCGCGATCAGCTTCTCCGTCCGGAATCCGAGCCAGATCGCCACGGGAAGAAAAAGTGCGGCGAAACCGATCAGCTTCAGGAGCGATCCGGTAAGAATCGGAGCCAGCCGGCCGCGGATGCTGCCGAAATTCAGACTTGCACCCATTGCCAGAAGCCCCATCGGGCTCGCGAGCCTGCCAATGTATTCGATCGTTGTCTGAAACATCACCGGCATCTTCAATCCGGTCAGCGCCCACGCAAACCCCAGCACAATTCCCCAGATAATCGGATTCGTGACAATCCCCTTCAGCGCATGGCGCAGCTGCTTTCGGTCGAGGCCTTTCGAGCCTCCGCCCATCAGCGAAAGGACCAGAACCGCCATCACATTGTACAGGGGAACGCAGCCGAGCATCATCAGAGGCCCCATGGTTGCCTTCCCGTAAATATTCTCAATGTACGCCATTCCCAGAAGCGAGGCACTGCTCCGGTAGGATCCCTGGACAAACTCGCCCCGGACCTCTCTGTCCCGGAATACGAACGAGACCAGAATACCGATTCCCACACTCACCAGCGTCGCCAGAAAACAGAACAAGACATACTCCGTATCCCACACCTTGAAGAAGTCCACCGAATCCAGCTGGCCGAACAGACTCACCGGAAGGGCTATCCGGAATACAAAGGTATTCATCCTGGACGCAAACGCCTCCCCGATGATATCTTTTTTTCTGAAAAAATATCCGAGCATCATGACCAGGAAAATCGGAAGCGTCGCATTCATGCTAAAGATCAGGTTTGACATAATTACACATACTCCTCCAGCTTTTCCTGATCCAGTATGACAAGGGTCTGTCCTTCATTCCGGATAATTCCCTCGCGGACCATCGCGCTGATTTCTCTGGAAAGAGACGGTCTGGTCACATTCAGGTAATCCGCCATCTCCTCGCGCGGCATCACCCGGACACGGTTATCGCCGCCCTGCCGTTCGATCAGAAGCCTGGCGATCTTCTCCCGGATGCTGGAGCTCCCGAGAATGCGCAGTCTCCGGTTCATCATATAGGCCTTCGCGGCGAACATCCCAAGCTGATTCCGCATCATTTTTTCCGCGATCTTCGCACATGCGTCTTCACATTCCCCGGAAAGCAGATCCGCGGCCACCATCAGAATCGATGACGGCTCCATCGTCTCCGCATACATATCATACGCGGGAAGCTGCTTGAACACATAGATCTCCCCGAAGGTATCCCCGGGATCCGTGATTCTGGACAAAATCATCCTCTTCCCGTTCATGGTGTCCTGAGCAATCAGAAGATTTCCCGTGACCAGAACCATGATATCTTTCGGTCGGTCTGATTCCTCAAAAATGCGTTCTTCTCTTCCGTACTCCCGGAAACGCAGATAATCACTGTCCAGAAGAACCTCCAGTTCTTCCTCCGCGAGCCCCCGGAACAAATAGCTCTTCTTCATCGCGTCCTTGCAATTCTTCCTGATTTCCGCATTTCTATCACGCATGTTCCGGAGCTCTCCCTTCTAAAACAGATCTGGTAAGTCGTGCCACATACTGGCCGGGCCGGCCGCAGAGGACTTCGAGTTCATACCTTATTTGCAGAGATCCGCTACAACCTTACTGATGGTCTTTCCGTCCGCCTTGCCTTTCAGCTCCGGCATGACCGTCTTCATGATCTGCCCCTTGTTCTTCGTCGCAATGACATCGGCAAATCTGCCGGTCAGAACCTCGCGGATCTCCTCCTCAGACATCATCTTCGGCGCATAAGCTGAGATGATCTCATAGCGGTTCCTGTACTCCTCCTTCAGATCCGCGCGCGAATCCGGACAGCTGTCATACTGCTCCTTCGCGGCGCGAAGCTCCTTCATGATCGCCCGGTCCGTGATCTCCTCCGTAATATTGTCACGGCTTCCCTCATCAATCGCGATCTTCTTCGCCCCGGAAACCAGCGCAGCTATTGTATCCTTTCTGATTTTGTCGCGAGCCTTCATGGCCGCGATCATATCCTTCTGTAATTTCTCAAACTGCATTCTTAAACACCTCTTTTCGGTCTACAGTATATCACGGCACACGCACACGGCGCAAATAAAACAGCTGCACTCTCCCAATCCTGCAGGAATGAGCACTTCCGCGCCATTTCGCGCTCTGTTGCAGCACCAGCAATTCCATTGACTTTTCTTTCCCTCGTGTTATATAATCTGCGCAGACATGTGTCTTGTCACGTATCCGGACAGAACACCTGCACTGACAGAATAGCTGCTCCGAACGGAACACCTGCACTGGCAGAATAGCCGCTCCGGCGCAGGTGGAAAATCGGAACGGCAGACAAAATGGGGAAAGGAAGAAAAGGAGAAAAAAAGAAAAATGGAAAAGTTCAAGGCGTTTCTTAAGAAAAAGAACATAGAAATATCCCTGAAGCGCTATGGCATCGATGCGCTCGGCGCCATGGCTCAGGGACTTTTCTGTTCTCTTCTGATCGGCACCATCATCAACACCATCGGTACCCTGTTTCACATCGGAGCTCTCTCCGCTACCGTGGCAACCGTTTCCGGTGTTGACTACACCGTAGGCGGCCTCGCCATGGCGATGAGCGGACCGGCGATGGCCGTTGCCATCGGACGGGCTCTTCAGTGCCCGCCCCTGGTCCTCTTCTCACTGATCACAGTCGGTTTTGCTTCGAACGCCCTCGGAGGCGCAGGCGGACCGCTCGCAGTACTATTTGTCGCAATCATTACCGCGGAGATCGGGAAGATGGCCGCCGGAGAGACCAAGGTCGATATCCTTGTCACACCGCTCGTCACCATCGGTGTCGGTGTCGCCCTTTCCGCCCTGATCGCGCCACCACTCGGAAAACTTGCGATGATGGTCGGCAATTTCATCATGTGGGCGACAGAGCTGCAGCCGCTCCTGATGGGCATTCTGGTATCTGTCGTCGTCGGAATTGCTCTGACCCTTCCGATTTCCTCAGCCGCAATCTGTGCGGCTCTCCAGCTCACCGGCCTCGCCGGCGGCGCCGCCGTTGCCGGCTGCTGCGCCCAGATGGTCGGATTCGCTGTGATGTCCTTCCGCGAGAATAAATGGGGAGGTCTGGTATCCCAGGGAATCGGAACCTCCATGCTCCAGATGCCCAACATCGTAAAAAATCCAAAGGTCTGGATTGCCCCGATCGTCACCTCCGCCATTACCGGACCAATCGCCACCTGCGTCTTCCGCATGCAGATGAATGGGCCGGCGATTGATTCCGGAATGGGCACCTGCGGTCTCGTCGGACAGATCGGGGTCTTCCAGGGCTGGCTGAATGATATCGCTGCCGGGACGAAGACAGCGATAACCGCCAGCGACTGGATCGGACTGGTTCTGATCTGCTTCATCCTTCCCGCCGTCATCTGCCCGCTGATCAATCAGTTCTGCCGCAGAAGAGGCTGGGTAAAGGACGGAGATCTCACCCTGAAGCAGAATTGACCCGTCGCCTGCTCATACATACACGCCCTTACGATAAATCGTGCCACACACTGTATAGGCTACGGATTGCTCCGTGCTTTGCACTCCCGCAATCCTGCAGGTGACCGACTTCGTCGGTCTTCCGCGGCGTGAGCCCCACCGCTTCACACAATGTGTGAGCGGATGTGGCTCACTGTTCGCGCATATTCGGATTTCACACGTTCGCACCGATCTTATTACATATGGTCAAAGAGGCGGCAGGTTCAGCCTGCCGCCTCTTTGCTCTCTTCGGAAGAGGAACTTCCCGAAGAAGTCCCTCCCTCTTCATCTCCGGAGGAACTGTCCGCGGCAGTTCCTCCGCTCTTTGCACTCGAATCCGATGCTGTGCTCTCCCCGGTGATGTAGGGGAAGAACACATCACTCCGGTTGTCCTTGTCAAACATCGAATTGTATTCCAGTATATTATAGTTCCTGATCCATTTTGCCTCGTCACCGGTTGCGTTTTCCAGATGCTCAAACTGCTTCGTCGTCTCCGAATAGTATCCACGGGAATTGATCGCCGGCACGGTCTTCATCATCTCCGCCAGGAACTTGTTATACGCGGGAAGTTCAATATTCGCTCTTTCCAGCGTCAGAGTAGACAGATAGTTCAAACTGGTGCAGTCAATCGTGGTTGCATCTGTATCATAGTTTGTCCAGATAAAGAAGGGCACCTTGAAGAAGTTCTCCAGCTCGTCCATGGTCAGTCCGGACATTCCCTTTCCGTTCAGATACCGGTAGAAATACTCGTCCAGACTCGGCTGATGATCTCCGAAGAATACGATCTCAACCGGATCATCAACACCTTCGAAGTACTCGACCAGGTTTTTCACCGCGGTATCGGTCGCCTGCGCGCAGGTCAGATACTGATTGACATCGCTGAAAATTCCCGGTTCTGCCGTTACCGTCGGCGTGAAGTTGGAATACGTGCCTGTGTAACCGCCGTGATTCTGCATCGTAATGCCGGTGATCAGAAGACTCTCTCCGTCTTTTTTCTCGTTGTAGCGGTTGATAATCTTGTCAAAGAGCTCCTGATCCGTGATATAGTCACGCATGATATTTGTCTGATCAAAAAATCCCGCCGGATCATCCATGAAATACGTTTCATCATATCCAAGCTTCGGATACACAGTCTTTCTGCTCCAGCCGCTTGCGTAGTAGGGATGCATGGCAACCGTCGTGTAGCCCATATTTTTTAATGTGGATACAATGGAGAACGGGGTATTGTTCATATACTGCTGGTACACAACAGATCCGGACGGCAGGAACGCCATGGAATTTCCGGTCTGATACTCCCACTCGGAGTTCGGCGTCTTAGCGCCAAAAACAGACGACAGGGCATAGCCCTTTATCGTATTCTCGCTCATGGAATGAATGAACGGCATGTAGTCACCCACATTGGTCTCCAGATTGCCCAGTACGGAAAGATCCGCAAAGGACTCATCCATGATGAAGATGATCGTCGGATTCTTGACCTCCTCGTTTGTGGTCACATTCTGAACCGCATCCGCGTCCTTATAGGTATCCTCCAGTTTTTTCACTGCACTGGCAGAGTAACCCTCCGGCGGCTGGACAAAGTTGTCGCGGACACTGAGGACAAAATTCAGAACAAAGCCGTTCTGATAAGTTCCCTTCTGTTCCCATGTCTGGGTCTCTGTGTTCGCTGTCTTCTGAAACACATAGCCGAAAAGCGCAATCATAAGGGCCGCGCTGATGATTCTCTGCAGCCAGTGCCAGGTGTATTTCACCTTGATTTTCCGGACAAGCATCACATACAGGATGCTCAGCATAATGATATACGCGCCTCTGTCATGCAGAATGAACGAGTAGTTCTTGACAACACTCAGTCCGGTTCCGACCGTGATCAGATCCGAATATACGATTTCATTTCCACGAACCGTGTATACAAAATAGTTCGTGTACGCAAAAGCCGTCAGCGCACAGTGTGCCGCGATTGCGGACCAGGACGGCCGGCTGAGAATCAGCTGAAACAGGAAATAGACCGACAGAATCAGCAGAACATTCATCAAATGTGTATGTTTTGAGGTCTTGATAAAAAAATCAGGCGCCAGGATTACATGCTGCACGCAGAACTCCGTGAACTTGCAGCTCAGAACAAACAGAATCGCCGTCCAGACCCACGGAACCCTGTCGCTCAGCTCAAAATCAATATTCGTGACAACAAACAGCACGCCGGCATAGGGAAGCAGCGTCCAGAGCATATATCGGGTGATCGCATACATCACAACCGCCGCCGCCAGAAGAATGCCAAAGCAGAGCATTCGCTTTTTGGTGATATTAAAAGATATCTTCATTTCAGCCGTACCAACTTTCTGATGTGAATTCTCATCCTGAAAAAGTATTTTCGGATGACGCGGTTAGACACTGTTTACTAACATATCATAAATCCGCGTCGAATCAAGTCTTTTTCACATTTTATTCACAAAAAATACCTGCAGTTCCTGTTTCCGCGCAATCCTTGAAACACAAATTACATCTCAATCAGCTTCAGATTTTTCTCCAGCTCTGAGTAATCCCGGATCACCGCCGCGCCAGGCTCCGCGCCTTCATGCCTTGCGGCAAGCTCCGCCGTCTGATACAGGATTCCCCGCAGGCCCGCCTCCCTCGAGCCGAGTACATCCAGCCTGTAGTTGTCTCCAATATAGACACATTCGTCCGGCTGGAAACCCGCTTTTTTCACACAGAAGCGGAAAAATTCCGGGTCCGGCTTCTCCGTGCACACCTCGGCACTCGTAATCAGATCCTCCAGCAGACTTCCCATCCCAAGCTTACGGACTTTTCTGTACTGGATCCAGGACAGCATATTGGTCGCGCAGGCCACATAATATCCCCGATTTTTCAACTCCCCAAGAAACCGGTAAACGCCTTTCTCCGGCGTCATATTCTGAATCAGCGTGTCCCAGTAAATGTCATACATCATACCTGCATACGGGAAAACCGGTTGCCCGATATCCTGCAGGAAGCGGCTGAAGCGGATCAGCCTGTCGTGGGTCGCAGCCTGTTTCCATCCCATCTCCCCGATCAGCTGATCCATGATCTCGTGGATTCTCCGCCCGGTGAATTCTTCCGACAGACCGAACTGCCGCGCACAGAATCTGTTCAGCGTTTTCTGTGCCGCGTCATCGGCGTTATCATAGCTGTACAATGTGTTGTCCAGATCAAAAAATACTGCTTTTCTCATGTTCCTCCCACTTAATCAAGGTTCTTCCTCTGCGCATGTCTCTTTGCTCAGTCTGACCCATCCGTATCCGGCTGGATCTGTAAACTATACCTCCCGCAGCCTGCATGCCCCTGCATTCAGTCTGACACATCCGTATCCGGCTGGATCACCACCTGATAACCCGGGAATTCTCTTCTGACATCTCCGCATACATCCTCCACAAGAGCCTCCCTGTCCGGTACGAAGAAGTCGATCACCATGTCAAAGCGAATCGTTTTTTCCTTTTCATCCAGGTAAAATCCGTGAATCTGCAGAACATGATCGTGGGACATGACGATTTCTGTCACCCGTGTCTGAATCTTTCTCGCCAAATCATCCTGTGTATTCATGGAATAGATGCCGATGCCCGTCAGAATGACACCTGTCTCGCCGTATATCTTATGCGCGATTCTTCTCTCGAGCTCATCGATTTCATCTGCCGTGCAGGTATCCTTTACCTCGATGTGAACCGATCCCAACCATTTATCCGGACCATAGCTGTGCAGGACAAGATCATAGGCTCCGTAGACACCTTCTACCTCCTCGATTTTTTCCTTTACCGTTCGCGACAGCTCGCTGTCCACACGCTCTCCCAATATCTGACTCAGGGTGTCTCTGAGCATTTCGATTCCGGATTTGATGATGACAACGGAAATCACTGCGCCGAGCCAGGATTCCAGCGAAATATGGAAGAACATATAGATGAACGCAGCCGCAAGCGTCGATGCCGAAATGACGGAGTCCAGCGTCGCGTCCTGTCCGGAATTCACCAGAGAATCTGAATTCACCTTCTCACCGATACGCTTCACATAGCGTCCGAGAACGATCTTCACGACAACAGCAACCGCGATGATCACGAGAGTCAGTGCGGAATAATCCGCTTTTTCAGGATGAATGATTTTTCCCACTGATTCCCGCATAGAGCTGATTCCCGCATAGAGCACAATCAGGGAGATAATGGCAGAGCTCAGATATTCCACCCTGCCGTAACCCATCGGATGCTTCCGGTCCGGTGCCTTTCCCGCAAGCTTTGTTCCAACGATGGTGATCACCGAGGACATCGCGTCGCTCAGGTTATTTACCGCGTCAAGAACGACCGCTATCGAATTCGACAGCATTCCAACAATCGCCTTGAATACCGCGAGAAGCACATTTGCTATGATTCCCGTGATACTCGTCCGGATGATCACCCGGTCACGCCCAGAATCCTGAAGCGTTTCCGGCAATTCCTGTCCCCGCTCCGCGTTTTCTGTCTCGCCTGTTCCGGCTTCGTGAACGCCTTCGATGTCTTTTCTGTCTCCGGGATTTTTATTTTCCATGATTTTCCCTTCTCCTGCTTCATTACTTTCCATGTTTTTCCTCTCTCCGGGTTTTTTACCTGTTCTGTCTGTTTTACTATCTTTCATTACTGCTCCCTCTGAAGCGTGCCCACGCCAGTGCGTATCAGTCATCCCAGATAATGGTGCCTCTGAGTTCTCTCTTCCAAAACCTGCCTGTGCCCGTGCGTACCCGGCACAAACGACATGTGTATCGATTATAAGAAAATCAGATAGCGATATCAAGCCATCTTCCTTTATTTTCTGTACATTTTCTCGTCATTTGCGGATCTCCCCCTCATCCACCCGGATATTACCGTGGTTCTGTCTTTCCCTCCCGGGGATTTCTCCTGATTTCTGTTCTTTTCTTCTTGCCTTTGAAGGTGTTTCTTCTTATACTATAAGGCGATAACAGCAGATGATGTACGGGTTACCCATTACCCAACAGGAGGAAAATTCATGAAGGAATTTAAGCCAATCAAGGAAGGCAAGGTCCGCGAGATCTATGATAACGGCGACAGCCTGATCATGGTCGCTACAGACCGTATTTCTGCGTTTGATGTAATTCTGAAGAACAAAGTTACCAAGAAGGGCACCGTCCTCACACAGATGTCCAGATTCTGGTTTGATTACACCAAGGATATTCTGCCGAACCACATGATCAGCACGGATGTCAAAGATATGCCGGAATTCTTCAGACAGCCGCAGTTCGACGGCAACAGCATGCTCTGCAAGAAGCTGACGATGCTCCCGATCGAGTGCATTGTTCGAGGATACATCACAGGAAGCGGCTGGGCAAGCTATCAGAAAACAGGCCTTGTATGCGGAATCAAGCTTCCTGCCGGACTCAGAGAATGTGACAAGCTTCCGGAGCCGATTTACACTCCGAGCACCAAGGCAGAGATTGGCGATCATGACGAGAATATCAGCTACGAGAAGAGCATCGATGTTCTCGAGAAGCTTTACCCGGGACACGGCGAGTACTACGCAAACTGCCTGAAAACCTATACCCTCAAGCTCTACACGGAATGCGCCGAGTATGCGCTCTCCAAAGGCATCATCATCGCCGACACAAAGTTTGAATTCGGTCTCGACGAAAACGGCAATGTCGTTCTCGGTGACGAGATGCTCACTCCCGACAGCTCCCGTTTCTGGCCCGCAGAGGGTTATGAGCCGGGACATTCACAGCCGTCCTTCGACAAGCAGTTCGTCCGCGACTGGCTCAAGGCAAATCCGGACAGCGATTACAACCTTCCTCAGGATGTCATCGACAAGACGATCGCGAAATACAAGGAAGCCTACAAGCTTCTGACCGGTTCCGATCTGAAATAACGAACGTACATGCAGCTGTCCTCCGGGCAGCTGCATTTCTGTCTGTGTTAGGTTTTCGTAAATTTCGATAAACTGCGGAATCGTTCACATAATGTTCATTTTATCATCAAAGGTAATTCACATCCCCCTGCTAGACTGTAAACCATAGTACAAAGCAAACTACTTAATTTCTTTTTCATTGACCGATTTCATATCGGTTTCTCCTTCCTTTATTTATTTAATAAGAGACGGAACTGCATGCTGGAGCAGTTCCGTTTCTTATTTTTTCGTTTTTTTCTATCTATCTTCTTCGGGTTGTTTCCCGATTTTTGCGTATATACTCTTTGAACGCACAGCCGGGGCATCTATGCCCCGCGTACGCATAAGACAGCGGCCCCGGGCAACGCCGACATGATCGACTTCATCCTATGCCCTGCGTGCGTATAAAACCGGAAACAGTTTCAAAAACCAACGAGATAAAACACGCTGCGCGAGTTTTATCTCGCTATCGCGACGCTCGCCGCACACGAATACTTCGCATTCGGCTGCGGCTCACTGTTCGCGTAAACAATGCACCCGGAGACAATATGTCTCCGGGTGCGTCTGACTCGATATGTTTTATTGCATCTCAGAAAAAATCTTATTCGCGCTTACCAGCTTCACACAGAGGGTGAAAAGCTTCGCCGCCGTCTTCAGATCATCGATCGGCGGATAGGTCGGAGCGATACGGATATTGGAATCGTGCGGATCCTTTCCATAAGGCCATGTAGCTCCGGCGCCAGTCATCTGAACTCCCGCCTTTTTGCACTTTCCTACGATTTCCTTCGCACAGCCGTCCAGAGCGTCAAAGCTGATGAAATAACCGCCCTTCGGCATCGTCCATGTACCGATCTCCAGTCCGGAAAGCTCCTCGTCCAGAATCTGCTCCACCGCCTCGAACTTCGGACGGATGATATCCGCCTGCTTTCTCATGTGCTCCACCATGCCGTGAATATCCTTGAAGAAACGCACGTGACGAAGCTGATTGACCTTATCATGGCCGATTGTCTGATGCTTCATGGTCTCCAGAATGTCCTTCATGTTGTTCGGCGACGTAGCCATTGCCGCGATGCCGCTGCCCGGGAAGGTGATCTTGGAGGTAGACGCGAACTTGTATACGAGATCCGGATTGCCGGCACGCTTGCACTCGGCGAGAATCTCAATCAGGTAATCCTGCTTGTCGTCATAGAGATGATGAATTCCATAGGCATTGTCCCAGAAAATCCGGAAGTCCTTTGCCGCCGGCTTCAGTCTGGCGAAGCGGCGCACCGTATCATCGGAATAGGAATATCCCTGCGGATTCGAGTACTTCGGAACGCACCAGATTCCCTTGATGGAATCATCGTTTGCGACAAGATTCTCGATCATGTCCATATCCGGGCCGGTCGGAGACATCGGCACCGGTATCATTTCAAAGCCGAAATATTCCGTGATTCCGAAATGACGGTCATATCCCGGGACCGGACAGAGCCATTTTACCTTGTCCAGCTTGCACCACGGTGTATTCCCCATGATTCCGTGGGAATACGCGCGTGAAATTGTATCATACATAACGTTCAGAGAGGAGTTTCCATAGATGATGATATCATCCGGATTATTCTCCATCATATCTCCGATCAGAACCTTAGCCTCATGGATTCCGGTCAGAACTCCATAGTTTCTGCAGTCCGTCCCGTCCTCGCAGGTAAGATCCGCATCTGACGTAAGAGCGTCCATCAGTCCCATCGAGAGATCCAGCTGCTCCTGACAGGGCTTTCCGCGTGCCATATTCAGGTTTAATTCCATCCCCTGGTACTTCTTGTACTGTTTTCTGAGTAATTCGATCTCCGACGCAAGCTCTTCCTTGCTCATTTCCTTGTAAGGCTTCATATCCTGTACTCCTTCCGATGCGGTTTATCTGATCCTGTCTGATACAAAATGGAGGATCCATTCGTATTTTTCAGACCATCGAGTGCTATTATAACACCGATATGCAAGTATTTCATCAGTATCTTGCAAAATTGTGGATTATTGACAGGCAAAACCTTGCAGAAAAGAATTTTTTGTTCATTTAATATTCATCTTTACTTCAGCATCAGAAATGCTCCGAGATTTCCCCGCATCCCGTGGCTGGCCCTGTGAGAAAAAAGTACCTTCGGATTGCAGCAGGTGCACACCCCCGTTACAGAGATCTGCTCCGCCGACACACCGGCATCCTCAAGGACGATCCGATTTGTCTCCCAGAGATCCAGCTGATAGTGCCCGTTATGCCTGTCCTCCAGAATCTCACTCTCATGTCCGTGAAATTCATCCGCCATACGCTGTGCCACATCGTCGCTTACCTCATAACAGTCCCGGCAGACGGAAGGTCCGATCGCACAGATCAGATCTTCCGGATTGGTTCCGTAATTTTCCCGCATTCTCTGTACGACAGCCGCTCCGATTCTTGCCACAGTTCCCCTCCAACCGGAATGTGCCATGCCGATTGCGCGGTGCACCGGATCCACGAACGCCACCGGAACGCAGTCTGCAACGAAAATGCTCAGCACCAGACGGCGCTCATCCGTCACCAGGGCATCCACATCGTTCTGATCCTGCGGTCTTGTCAGACCCTTTCCAGCATCCGCCTCCGTCACGGTCCGGACATTTGATGTGTGCATCTGCGAAGAGAAAACAAACCGGTCTGAATCAACTCCGAATTCCTGAGCAACTCTTCGGAAATTCTCCCGCACGTTCTCCTCCCGGTCGCCTCTGGAAAAACTCAGATTCAGGGAGCGAAGGTGCTCCATTCCGGGCTCCGTTCCGCTCACACCGCCTATCCTCGTGGTAAATCCATGCTCCACAATCCCCGTCCGGTCCAGGGAAGGAAACTTCAGAAGCGGAATCCGCTCACCCGCCAGAACAGGCAGGTCCGTATTCTCCTTCCTGTTCAGTGCTATTTTAATCTTATCAGTTGAAGAATATGCCATCTATTCCTCCCATAACTCATACAGCTTGTGGCACCCCGCTTGCAGTTTTTTCCTGATTTTTGGGACAAAAATCAGAACCGGCGCAGCGCATACAGCTTGTTGCCCCTCCGCTTACGGGCCATGGTGCTTTACTTTCTGCTCTTATCCGTGATCCAGTCGATCAGCTCCCCGTCAACCACCTCGTGATCCAGTTCATTCAGAATTTCATGCCGGTCACCGGGATATATCCTGCATTTCACGTCGCGCGCTCCGCATTTCCGGAAATTCTCCGCTACCTTCGCGGGCCCCTTTCCGAAATTTCCTACCGGGTCATCTCCGCCGCTCACAATCAAAACCGGAAGCTCCTTTGGTATTCTGCTGATATTCTCTTCCTTCTCAGCAGTCTCAATCCCGGTAAAGAGATTGTAATATGCGTTCAAGGTAAACATAAAATTGTTCCAAGGGTTCGCGCAGTATGCATCGACGATTGCCGTATCGCGGGTAAGCCAGTCATTGGCTGTCCGCGCAGGCTCAAATTTTTTGTTGTAGGAGCCCAGTGCCATGTTATTGACAAACGGACTCCGATACCTCCAGCCCTTAATAGCAGCGATCGTTTTACAGATCGTCTTTCCTGTCCTGAGCGTACCCGCGCTCTGATATCCGGTTCCCGAGATCACCGCCCCGGAAAGCCCTTCCCCGTACTCCTCAATATACTGCGCGGTCAGGAAGGAGCCCATGCTGTGTCCCAGGATAAAATAAGGTACGCCCGGATATTTTTTCTCAGTCATCTCACGCAGACTCTGAATGTCTCCAATCACACAGCGGTTTCCATCTTTTTCCGCAAAATAGCCGTAATCCTCTTCGCTGACAACGGACGCGCCGTGTCCCAGATGGTCGTTCCCCACGACATAAATTCCCTTTGTGTTCAGAAGATTCGCAATTCTGTCGTATCGATCGACAAATTCCACCATGCCGTGAACCACCTGAACGACTGCACTGACCTCACCATCCGGAATCCACTCGATCGCGTGAATCGATGTTCTCCCATCCTTTGAAGGATATCTGAAATCCCTTTTCATGTAAAAACCTCCCTTGTCTCAGTTTCCCTGATCTCCAGTTCAACTGTCGTATGAAATTCTTCCCCTTGAACCCCAATTACCTTTCCCTAAGCCCCGATTGCCTTCCTCTAAAACCGCAATTACACTCCTCCTACCTTCACTCCTCATAGGAATCCCGGGCACTCAGATAAACCGTCTCAAAGGCCGCCCCCGTTTCCCTGGCTGCCCTGACAACGCTTTCATATTCCGGATACACCTTCTTCCTGCTGCCGATGCTCACGGTTTTGACCTCAATCTCTCCATAAGGAGTCATCACCTTTTCCGCCTTTCTGGGAAGCGTATCTCTCTCCATCCGGACTCTGCGGATTCCGATCGTCGTCGTCTCCTCAAAGATGATCCGCTCCAGAGCCGGAATTTCCTGCTCGTCGCAGAGCACCGTGAGAAGCCATCCCGGCCGGTTCTTCTTCATATAGACCGGCGTATAATGGGCATCTCTTGCCCCTTTCTCCAGAAGCCGTTCCAGCGTATAGCCGAGGGCCTCGCCGCTGCAGTCATCAATATTGGTTTCCAGCTTCCATATGCCGTCACCGGCCGTAAGGCCGTCGGAAAAGTTCCTGTTCTCTGCCCCCGCCGCTTCTGCTCCGATTATAATCCCGCTCCCGGCGGAACACGGCTCTGCAGCTCCGGCGCAAGGGCTTTCCGATTCCGGAACCTCCACGGGTTCAATCAGCATAGCTCTCAGGATTCCCGGGACCTCCTGTTCCCGCTTCCCCGCTCCCAGTCCTGTGGCAAGGATCCGGAATCTTCCGGGAAGATGGTCAGAGGTGATGACCGCGGCAGCAAACGCTGCTCCCGTAGGCGTCACATATTCCCCCTGCCTGTCGCAGATCTCAAGATTCAATCCGCCAGCCTGAGCGATATTCATGACCGCGGGAACCGGAACTGGCAGAAGTCCGTGCTGTGTGCGTACCATTCCTCTTCCCTCACAGAGCCTCGGGATGATCACCCCATCTGTCTCAAGGCTGTCCATACATACCGAGACCGCCACAATGTCCACGATGGAATCAATGGCTCCGACCTCATGAAAATGGACCTGCCCCGTCGGAACCCCGTGTGCTTTGGCTTCCGCCTCCGCCAGAATCTCAAAAATTCTGCCTGCGAGCTCCAGTGCGTGATCCGACATATCGACATCCGCCAGGATATTCTCGATCTCCTCCAGCGTCCGGTGCGCGTGATGCGCTTTATGTGCCGGCACCTCCCCCGCCATTTCCCGGCTGCCGTAAAGATAAGCCGCGTCATGGTCGTGATTCTCATGCTCCTCGTCCAGAATCACACGAAAATCACAGCAGTCTATGGCTGATTTCCTCACTCTTCCGATTTCGACACGGAAGCCTTCCGCATGAATGCTTCCAAGCGCCCGGTCCAGAGCTCTGCGGTCCGCGCCCAGATCCAGAAGCGCCGCAACTGCCATATCCCCGCTGATTCCGGACGCGCAGTCCAGATACAGATATTTTTTCCCCTGATTCCTCATCCCCATTCTGTCATTCCTTTCCGGTTCCACTTCGCTCCCTCGCAGCCGTCAGAACAAAGATCTCCTTATCCAAAGACCTTCCTTTTTGACGATTTCTGACGACGACATCCCCGCCCGGCTGCTTCCGCTGCCTCATAGAAAAATCACATACCACAGACTATCCAGACTTCTTACCGGCCATCTGCGTCCGTTTCCGTTACACTGCCCCGGACAGCAAGACGGTTGATCTGCGTAGCCATATATCCGGCGCCGTACCCGTTGTCGATATTCACTACCGCTATCCCGTTCGCGCAGGAATTGATCATCGTCAGAAGGGCCGAGAGTCCGTTCAGACTGGCTCCATAACCAACCGATGTCGGAACTGCGATCACCGGATTCCGGACAAGTCCTCCGAGAACACTCGCCAGTGCCCCCTCCATTCCCGCAACCGCAACGACACAGTTTGCTGCCTGGATTTCCTCCATATGTGCGAACAGCCGATGTATCCCGCTGACGCCCACATCATAGATCCGGTCCACCGCAGATCCAAAAAATTCAGCCGTCTGCGCCGCTTCTTCCGCAACGGAAATATCCGCTGTCCCCGCGGTGCAGACGGCAATTCTGCCGCTTCTCACCTTATCTTTTTTTTCCACCTTGAGGATATGAGAAACCGGATCATAGACCACTTCCGGAATCACGTCTTTGATCATCCGGTACTGGTGATCACTCGCGCGGGTGCCCAACACCTCTCCATATTGTCCGAGCATCTTTCTGTAGATACTGACCAGGAAATCATCCGTCTTTCTCTCACAGTAGATAACCTCCGGGAAACCGGTCCGTGCATCCCTGTTCATGTCCAGCTTCGCGTACCCCATCTCCTCGATGCCGCCTCTGTCGAGCAGCTTCTCCGCCTGTGCGACACCGATCTCGCCGTTCTTCACTTTTTCCAGTATTTTCCTTATATCCGACATTCTCACACCCTTCTGCCCGTACATCTGGAAACCGCTGCAGCACATCTTTCCAGTGCGCTGTAATTCTCACGCCCTTCCGCCTGTACAGTCTGGAAATCTACGAGTCATGCCTCGGTTCCATGTTCCTTCTGCTCCCTGGTGAGCGTCTCGTTCATGCTGCCGGAACGGTATCCCTGAAGATCCATCGTCACATATGCAAATCCATAATTCTTGAAGCTCATCACAATTGTCCTGCGGATTTCGTCCCGCATCAGCCTTGGAAACTCCTCCGGCAGAACCTCGATCCTGGCGATTGTCCCGCCGTGGATTCTCACCCGTACCTGATGAAATCCGAGATCCAGCAGAAGCTGCTCGGCCTGATCCACCATGTGAAGCCTGTCCCTCGTAATCTCCTCTCCGTATACAAATCTCGAAGACAGACAGGCGAAGGACTGCTTGTTCCACGTCGGGAGATTCATAGCCTTCGACAGCCTGCGAATCTCCGCTTTATCAAGACCCGCATCCCTCAGCGGGCTCTTAACGCCAAGCTCGGCTACCGCCGTAAGTCCGGGACGATAATCGCCGTTATCATCCATATTCGATCCCTCCGCGACGAAAGCAATCCCGTTTTCCCTCGCGATGCCCAAGATCTTCTCAAAAAGCTCATGCTTGCACAGGTAACAGCGGTTCTTCGGATTATGCCGGAATCCCTCGATCTCCAGCTCCTCCGAAAGCACCACCTCATGACGAATTCCTTCCTTCTCGCAGAATTCCTCCGCCTCCCTGAGTTCCCTCTCCGGAAAGGATTCTGACCTTGCGGTTACAGCAATCATTCTGTCCCCCAGTACATCATGCGCAGTCTTCACCAGAAAAGTCGAATCCACACCGCCCGAAAAGGCGACCGCAAGGCTTCCGAAGCCCTCGATCTCCCTTCGCAGGATCTGAAGCTTCCCTTCCAGTTCCTGATCAATTCCCTCCACCGGTACATTGAACGCCGTCATCATCCGCTCCTCCTCTGTGTCGACAACCGCAGGCATTTCTTACAAAAACAGCCCGCATCTATGATGTCCATATAGGAACATTATATATGCGGGCAGATTGATTTGCAACTGACCTTCACAGCACCGGTAACAGCAAAACGCACGGCACAAAACTCAGAACGCAAAGCGACGGACACAAATCACACGATGCAAATAACCCGATACGCATTACCCGGTGCGCATTATCCGATGCGCATTACCCGATACGCATTACCCGAATCGAGTAGGAGGCGGTGACTAACCGCCGTCCTCTCACAACACCGTACGTACCGTTCGGTATACGGCGCTTTCAATAGTTGACGTGCACAGACTGATAGGCCGTGGCTAAATCATAGAAGCCACTGTTTATCAGTCTTTCTTTTGTCATAGCCATATTGACTGCGACTGTATGCGTCGTGAACCAATGGCCT
>NZ_JBQKIK010000025.1:0-49619 GCF_052117805.1 Bilifractor sp. LCP21S3_F8
ATCGAAGATTAGCTACGGTAACTGCATCCCTTGCCTTCTCCAGCTGCTTACTGAAGATCGGGATGGATATTGCAACGAGTACTCCAATTATAGCTACTACGATTAAAAGTTCCGCAAGAGTGAATCCATTGTTGTCTTCTCTCCTCATGTTGTGTTCACCTCCGGTCTATAACTTCTGAATATACATTTCGCAAATTTGCCAGTGTCGTTGCGTCCCTTGCCTTCTCCAGCTGCTTACTGAAGATCGGGATGGATATTGCAACGAGTACTCCAATTATAGCTACTACGATTAAAAGTTTCGCAAGAGTGAATCCCTTGTTGTCATCTCTCCTCATGTCATGTTCACCTCCGGTCGCTATCTTGCTATAATCTTGCTCCCCCTATTTTCATTCTTGCTTTCCTGGACTGATGATTGAAATGCTGGTGACGACAAGCGCTCAATTGATGGCAGTCACGGTGAGGAAAGCAAGGAGTTTGAAGTTCTTTGTAACCGCTCCTCATCTCCAAACGCCTGCCTTCCATTACCACAAGCACACAATTGCCAGGAAAGTTCCATCTCCCTGCATGGCAACATCCCAATAGCGGTAAATGCGGTCGGTGAGGACGGTATTAGGATGTTGTTTCGCATCATATTTTACTTGGCTTGTTGTATTCTCATCCCATTTTGAAACATCACTTATACCTAGGCCGTTATGGTTAGGTTGATACCCTATGTTTGCAAAGCTATTATAAACCGTTCCCTTATATGGGCTCGTGTCACTGACTCCCAGATAAGTACATTTCCCTGTTGCGGTATCGTACCTGAAGTACATGTGCTTGGGGTCTCCATTAGGTGTTTTTGCCTTATGTTCCTCCGGTGCATCAATGAACTCAGCCATCGCTGCAGATAAAGCAGATCTCGCGTTTGCTTTGTTTGTTGCAAGTCTAGCTTTCTTGAGCTGGGCGGTAAAGATCGGGATGGATATCGCAACAAGTACTCCAATGATGGCAACCACGATCAGGAGTTCCGCTAATGTAAAGCCCTTCTTATTCTTTTTTATAGAGCATCACTCCTTTCGTTTGATATGGATCTGTACTGCATCACCGCGATACTCTATCAATATGGGTCCCTTACATTTTTACTTTTGTAGTTATCGTTCGCCTGTATCTTTGTGATGGATTCATCTTTATCGAACGTATAAATGTAGTGGTAGAAATAGTAATCTCCAAACTTATAATCCTTATTTTGCGCCAACGGAGTATTAACATTCCATGATGAAATATCAGTAGGAACTATATTGGCATCCGGACTATAACTATTAATTATCAAATCGCTCTCTATATTCGCGCCAGTACTTTTCGATTTTGCGACCTTACCCGAGCGTATATCATACGCAATAATATCGTAAGAAGGATCCTCGAGATATGCAGCATACGCCGCAGCCTCTCCCGCTCTCGCATTTGCCTGGTTTACTGCAACTCTCGCTTTTCTAAGTTGTGAGGTAAAGATCGGGATGAATATTGCGACAAGCGCTCCAATTATTGCGACTACGATGAGGAGTTCTGCAAGGGTGAAGCCTTTATTCAGTTTTCTCTTCATCCCGCATCACTCCTTATCTGATCCGGCCTAAGATCTCATTTCAAGAGACAGATTCCATGTATACCTTAATAGTCGTAGAATAAATAACGTGTCGTTCCAGGCTTGTAATCATTTTTTGAACTATCTCTTTCGATGCCTATCTTGCTGTATACTCTTTCTGTGAGTATCCCGTGAAATGATTTCATAGTCCACGTTTCTGGCTCAGTATATGTCTGAGCAAATAATATGCCACCTTTATCTGCAGCTTGATAGTCCAAAGCATTATTATATTTCGGATCCGATACAGTCCCAGTCTTTATATCATAAACCTTGCATTTCATCTGTTCATTAGTGTCATAGTAAGTTGCAAATACAGCTGCTTTTGCGGCCCGCGCATTTGCAAGATTGGTCGCAAACCTTGCCTTTTTCAATTGAGTATTGAAGATCGGGATGGATATTGCAACAAGGACTCCAATGATGGCAACCACGATCAGGAGCTCCGCTAATGTAAAGCCCTTCTTATTCTTTTTCATAGAGCATCACTCCCTTTCGTGAACAGTTTTATTGAGACCAATAAAGCTCCATAGTGCGGAATTTATTCCCGAACCTGTGAATAGTAAATATATCTAATACTTCCGTCACTATTTAATACAAACGACCATCTCTTCATGATTTGACGATAAAAGGATTCTATATCTTTCGTGTCACTCGGATAATCAGGCCAGCTTTCAATACTTGTCGCACCGGGATCATGAATAAAGGCGCCCAAGCCGCCCCCGGTATTGTTTTATTTATCGTATAATTTTCATACGCTATATCCTTACCTGTTGTGACATCATAAGTGAAAGCCCATCCACCTATCGGCTGTGGCGCACCCATGGAGATATATTCCGCGACTGCCGCTGCATAGCCTGCTCTTGCATTTGCTTGATTGGTAGCCATCCGAGCCTTCCTAAGCTGATTATTGAAGATCGGTATGGATATCGCCACGAGCACTCCGATTATCGCAACCACAATGAGGAGTTCAGCAAGGGTGAAGCCTTTATTATTCTTTTTCATTGGGCATCACTCCCCTCTCATAATTACGCCCACAGTTCTTAAAATTGCGGAAAACGACCTTATTACGCGCAAATGTGCACGTTGAAAATTGCAGGTCAGGTGGTCCATCCCGGTCGTCTCCCTATGGGCTGATGAACCACATTCTTATATTACGCCCGCAGGTTCCGAAATCTGCGGAAAATAGCCTCATACTGCGCAATAGTCTAGGGTCATTACAAGCGATGGACAGGCGCGCGTAATAGCTTATGATATGAAGAAACCCTCCAGATTGCTCCGGAGGGCATTAATTTCTAATGCTGAATAAGTTAATCTTTAATTAATTATATGTTAATGCAGCAACACCAGTAGAACGCGTCACGGTAATTGTAGCAGTACCATTAGCAGTAGGATCACCAGCATCCATGCTACCTATTTTGCTACCTTTAAGGTTGGAGCTCTGCCAACCAGCAGTTGTTTGCGTTAACTGTACTGTGGCTGTCAACGTATCTGAATCAGCCTTTGCATCATTTATTGTAATATTACCTTCAGTAGACGCTGTAACTGCTTCGCCCGTAAGAGCATCAGCGGCAAGTTCTGCGTAAGCAGAGCGAATGTTAGCCGCATCCGTCGCCTCTCTTGCCTTCTCGAGCTGTGCTGTGAAGATCGGAATGCTGATCGCCACCAGAACACCAATGATTGCTACAACAATGAGCAGCTCAGCAAGTGTGAATCCCTTCTTGCTGTTTTTTAATTTTTTCAACATTTTTCAGGTCCTCCTCTTAAATATCATTTCCTCTTAACTAAGGAAATAAAAATTATTACTGATATTATAATATATGCTTTTTCGTCATTTGACAAGTCTAGTCATGTGAATTACTGCCCAAATTTTGTCGATTATTTTAATCAATCTAGACGAAATTAGAGAATCGGCGGAATTTTATGGGCTTCATTCAGTATGATGCAGCGGAACTTGAAGTGGTGTCGTCTGTCTGGCTTTCGTCGGATGAACTATCGACGATGATGCCGCTGGTGTCTGTCGCTCCCTGGAGTGTCTCAAAGAAGGTCACCTTCATGGATACACTGACCGGTCCACTCTGCAGAACGCCGCTGTCGCTGCCGGCTGCGATGTCGAGATCGCTGATCAGGCAGCGGTATCTGCAGGAGTACAGGCTGCTGATTATTTTTTCCGCCTCCGCATAGCTGTTGGAGGTGAAGGTGATGTTGATATTTCTGCGAACCGTATTGTCTGTCGCCTCCGGCTCCTCGAAATCGAAGTTGTAGACGGAGGTTCCGGAGAAGATGTTGTTCAGCTCCGTCATCTCATTGCTGAGGTTGTTGTAGGTGGCGACCTCGCCGGAATATGCCACTGTGCCGTTGGCGATGTCCTGCTTCATCTGGCTGATCATTGCCGCTCTCTTCTGCTCCAGTGTGATCTGGCTGTCCAGATCCGTGGTGTCATAACTGCGGAGCTGTGACTCGAGGTAATCATAGGTGAAAAAATAATAGATGAATCCCAGCAGGGCAAAGGTCAGTATCAGGATGAGGACAGTTTCTTTTTTGGAAAATTTACGATTAAGTTTCATTGATTTTCCATTCCCTCACTTTCTGCTTCCTGCTTCTTGGCCGCAAGCTGATCCGTCAGCGATGGCTCCCCGTCGCCGGACGAACTGGATACGGCACCGGTCGGGGAGGTAAAGGTGATGGTGATCTCCGCCGTCACAACGCCTGTGTCTGTGCTGTCATCTCCTGTGGATGCGGTAGAAGGCGAGACATACTGTACGATGTCGCTGCTCTGGAGTGCCTGGACCACGTCGGAGACTTCAGACAATGTCGTCCGCTCGATGGTCAGCGTCGCGGTGTTGCCGGTAATTGATATGCTCTTGATTCCGCTGTCAACCTGAACATCCTGGTCAATCACCTGCATCATTTTTGCCCGGTCCTGCATGGCCAGCTCGTCGGAATTCATGTATCCGGTTCCGTAGTGGCTGTACTGACCGCTCACATCGTCATAGACGCTGTTAGACGATACAAGTTCCTTGAGCTGTTCCTGCTTCGCGCCGTATTCCGCCTGTGCGGTATTGATCTCGTTCAGCTTGTCCAGCACCATGAACTTGGTGAAGATCCCGAGTGCCACGAGAAAAATGCCAAAGACCACCAGATCGAAGGCGATGCGTTTTCCGTTGTTCTCGTGGAAGACCAGATTGATGCTTGTCTTTGTCGGGTATTTTCCTTTTCCCCGTGCGCCGGTGCTGCTCTTTTGCGGCTTTTTGCCGCTTCCGGAAGCGCCGGGGCCGATTTCCATACTTAACAGATCTTTCAGGCTCAATGCTTATTCCTCCCCTTAGAACATGGTGATTCCGACCGACTGCGGCCCGAGGATCATGCTCTCATCAAACTCCGGTTTCGTCTCGATGAGATCGGCGATGCTGATCTGAGGCAGCTCGACGTTCTCTGCAATTTCCTTCATGAGTCCGTCGATTCTCGATCCGCCGCCGCAGTAGTACAGCTTGTCGATGTTGTTGTTCGGATTATTGAAGCTGTAGAAATTGAGCACACGCATGATCTGAACGGCCATGCTGTTGTACAGGTCCTGAATCTGCTGGTCATCCTGGATGATGTCCTTCTGATCGTCCAGACTGCTCATATCGATATTTTTCACCGTTTTCTCATTCAGGCCGACCACTTCCGCGTAAGCCTTCGCCAGTTCGTGACATCCCGGCTCCATGCTTCGTGTGATTTCGTACTCTCCCTTCGGAAAAAAATGAAGATTGATGGTACGGTCGCCGGCATCGAGGATGACATAGTCTCTGCTTCCTTTTTCGATGCTGTGCCGTTTCTCGAAGTCCTGAATAATCGTGCGGAAGGCGATTACCTCCGGAGCGATGATTTCCAGTCTGAGGCCGGCTCTTCTGCACATGGCGGTGTAGTTCTGAATCAGATTTTTACTGGCAGCCACCGCAAGGAGCTCCATTTTCTTCTCGTTTCGGCCGATTACCGCATAATCGTAGATATATTTGTCGAAATCCTCTGTGATGTAATCGTGAAATTCAAAGGGAAGGTTAACCTTCAGCTGACTGATCGTCATCAGCGGAAGTTCCATCCGCCGGATATAGGCTGTGTTCTCCGGCATCGCGACAGCCGCTGTCCGGCAGCTAATGCCGTTTGCCTTCATCAGTTCCTTGATGAAATCTCCTGCCGCGTCCCAGGATGTGACGCGTCCGTCCTTTACGAGGTGCTCCGGCACCCGCTCGCTCACAAATCGGACCGGGACATTGTTCTGGCACAGCGTCATCTTGATCCGGTAATTCCCGATATCGATTCCCAGTATCTTATTCTTTGGCATAGCACGCCCTCATTCCCGTTATGTTTTTTGCCTCGTGATACAGACTATTCTATATTATATCAGATCAGATCAAGTTCATATACCCTTCTGTTTGTCATATCGCACAGATCAGGTACTTCCTATTGTGGAACGATTCGAAAAACGTTTATGAATTTCTTCTGTAAATCTTACCGCGCGGATCAGGTACCTCCTGTCAGAACAGGCTCAGGTACCACCCGGTTACGGCTTGGCCGAACAGGATGCTGATCCAGGTTGCGATGGAGATTGCCGGACCGAAGGGGATTCTGTGTTCCCTGCGGATCGCGGCAAAAATCAGTCCGATGATACAGGACAGAATCAGATTAAACAGTCCGGTTACCGGTCCGGTGAAGAGTCCTGCCATGAAGAAAAGCTTGATGTCTCCGCCTCCGAGTCCTTCCTTGCCGGTGACCCTGTCAAAGAGAAGTGAAAGCAGAAGCAATGCCCCTGCAATGACGGCTCCGCCCAGAAGGCCTGAGATCAGCTGGTCTTTGATTTTTTCCCCGGTGAAGGGAAGGGTAACCGCCCACAGCACAATACCTGCCACGATGAAGCCGTTCGGAATTTCAAAGGTATCCAGGTCGGTCAGGGAAAGTCCGAGAAGGATACAGGACAGGATCATGTACCGCATCGTGAGAATGCTGATCCCGTATCGGAGATATACACCTGTGAAGGCGCAGGCGAGAATCAGCTCCGCGATCATGTACCGCGGGGAAATCTTCTCATGGCAGTACCGGCATCTGCCCTTCAGAAACAGGTAGCTGAAGATCGGCACCAGGTCCGCCGCTGAAAGCGGATGACCGCAGACCGCACAGTGGCTTCTGCCCTTCAGCACGCTCTCGCCGTGCACAATCCGCCACGCAAGGCAGTTGATAAAGCTGCCGAAGACGGCACCGAAGACGAAGCTGACGACTCCTCCGTATATTGTCAGAAATAGAGTTGGTTCCACCGTGATTACCCCTCATATCAAATACACAATTCAACGCTGTTCAAATACACAGTTCACCACTGTTCAAATACGCAGCTCAAATGCTCAGTTGCTTCCACAGATACTCCAGGAGCCGATCCCGTAAATCGATCAACTGGTGCGGCGTATTTTACCGCAGTGCACGGATGCCACAGCCTCCGATATCTGTCTGCTTCATGATGATGCGGCCGCGCCGAGACCGGCTATTTTCGTCCCGGTTTTCGCGGCATCCTTCTCGATCTGATCCTTCTGCTCTGTGTTCAGCCGCCGTTTCTCACTGATGGTCATGAGGGTGTAGTCGTAGGCGGTCAGTGTGTGTCCCTGCCATCTTGGGTGAACCACCGTCCCGTTGTCCTCCACGGATAGCGCGAGAAGCTGCCCGCCGTTCTTTCCTCCGAGATTCGGAATACCGAGCGCTCCTGTCTCCCCGTTCGCGTTGTGCCTGCGGTCGGAGCGCCCGTACCCCTCGATCTTCCCGATCTCATCCCAGCCGAGCATCCGGCTGTTGACAGAGTCGAAATAGTAGGTGACATCACCTCCGAACCCGTCTTCCATGTACTGGACCTTTGCTGCCTTGATGGCATTCTCGACCTGGTTCCGGTCGAAGGTCATCTTCGCATCGTTCAGGTGACGGATATACATTCGAACCGCAAACATGCCGCAGAAAAAAATCACCGCGATCAGAAGAACTGCGGTCAGGTTCGCGATTCCCCGCTTATTTCTGATTATCGATCGATTTCGCTTCCCCATTCTTGCCGTTCCTCTGTTTCAGTTCATTCTCTGATCTGCCGTTCCCCTGCTTCAGTTCATTCTCTGATCCGCCGTTCCTCTCTTACATCAGGTTGTACATCGTAAACATCGGCAGGTAGACGGAGATGACGATGAACCCGGCAAAGAAGGCAAGAAAAATCAGAAGCGTGGGCTCCAGCTTTGCCAGTGCCTGTTTTGTCCGATAGTCCGCTTCGTTGTTGTAGTACTCTCCGATTGTCTGCAAGGTATCCTCCAGCGAACCGGTTTCCTCTCCGATCGCGGTCATCTGTTTGAGGTTGTCTGGAAAATAGGCGCTCGCCTCGATGCATTTGCCCAGGGGCTGTCCTTCCTCAATCTTCGGCTGCATAGCCGCTACATCACGCCGGAACAGCTCATTGTCCATGACCTTTGCCGTTACCGCCACGGCATTGTTGACCGTAAGACCGGATGCCAGAAGCACAGACATTGTATCCGCGAACTGAGCAGCACTGTTGGCTGTGTTGATTTTTCCCATGACAGGCATCCGAAGCTGGAGTTTTCCCTTGACAAGCGCGCCCTTATCGGTTCGGAAGTAGACGGACAGTCCGATCACGGCTGCCAGGATGATAATCACGAACAGTCCCCACCACTTTGCGAAGAAATTCGAGATCGCGATGGTGATCTGTGTCATCATGGGCAGATTGCCGCCGAGCGACTCAAAGGTGCTCGTGAGCGTCGGGATCACCTTCGCCATGATGATGATCAGGACAATGATCGCTACGATGACGACAAAGATCGGATAAGTCATCGCCGCCTTGATCTTCTCCTGATTTTTGCTTGCGTTTTCATAGTAAATCTGCATCTTGGAGAAGGAGTTCTCGATAGTACCTGACTGCTCACCTGCCCGGATTGTTTCAATAAAGGTCGATGGAAAAACGCCCTTCCCGTTTCGTTCGAGGCTGGACGCAAGGCTGCTTCCATCCTCAACATCAGCGGCGACCTCCTGCAGCATCTTCTTCAGTTTTTTGTCCTCGGTCTGCTCGGCGATCATTGAGATGCACCGCCCGACCGGCATACCCGATCTCAGCATTACGGCAAACTGGGAGCAGAGAACGGAAAGAATCTTGGCGTTTACCTTCGGTTTCCCGCCGAACTCCATGGACAGCACATTACGGGATTCCTTCACAGCGGAAATTTCAGTGATGATCGGGCAGCTCTGCCGGATCTTCTGCACCGCTGAATACTCATCCGGCGCCTGCACGACACCACGGATTGATTTGCCGTCGGTATCAATGGCGCGGTACTGGTATGTAGTCATATGCTATTTCCCTCTCAGAACATGAATTTCTTCTTCATATAATCGGCATCGTTGCACGCCTCCAGTGCGGTCTCCGGCGTGATCTTGCGGTCCGCGGCGAGCTCGAGGAGGAAGTTGTCCATCGTAACACTGCCCTCCGCTGCGGATGTGAGCATCGCGGAATGCATCTGCGGTGTTTTGCCCTCGCGGATCAGATTTCGTATGGAAGTCGTGACGATCATGACTTCCGCCGCAAGAATCCGGCCCTTGCCGCCTGCTCTGGGCAGAAGCTGCTGCGAGAGAACCGCGTTCAATGTGGTTGACAGCTCCATACGGATCTGTGGCTGTCTCTCTTCCGGAAAAACGCCGACCATGCGGTCGATGGAATCGACGGCTGAGTTCGTGTGCAGCGTCGCGAAGACGAGATGACCGGTCTCTGCTGCCGTCAGCGCCGTCTCAATTGTGGTCAGATCACGCATCTCGCCGATCAGAATGACATCGGGGTCTTCCCGCAGAACCGCCCGAAGTCCGTCCTCGTAGCTTCTGGTGTCTGTTCCGATCTCTCTCTGGTTGATGATGCTCTTCTTCGGCTCGTACAGGTACTCGATCGGATCCTCCAGCGTTACAATATGCTCGGCACGGGTCTCGTTGATCCGGTTCAACAGAGCCGCGAGTGTTGTGGATTTTCCGGAACCGGTCTCGCCGGTGACGAGCACGATGCCCTTCCGGTAATTGGCGAACTTCTCTGCCGCCTTCGGAAGCCCCAGCTCCTCGACCTCCGGGATATGATTGCTCAGGATACGCAGTGCTGCTGAGATATGGCCTCTCTGGTGAAACAGGTTGATACGGACACGCTCGCCGCCGATGGACGCCGCCATGTCCAGTTCTCCGATATCACGAATGGAATCGTAATGCTCTCCCGCCAGTTTCTCGGCTATTTTTTTGCAGTCATCATCGGTCAGAATATCACTTGTCAGATCCTGAAGTATTCCGTCCACACGAATTTTCGGCGGAAGTCCGCAGATCAGGTGGATATCTGATGCGCGCATCGCTGCTGCTGTCATAACCATTTGGTCGACCTTCATCATTTCTTTATGCCTCTCATTTCCCAAACCGCTCTATTCATGTCAGCTATCCCTGCCATTCTATTCAAGTCGGCTATCCCTGTAATTCTATCCAGGTCAGCTATCCCTGCAATCATAAATGCATCCCGAATTTTCAAATAAGCTTGTAAATTCCCAGGCTCAGCAAAGAAAGCAGTCTTACCATCCATTACTCAATCTGTAATACTTATTGTACGGATAATTTCATCAACTGTTGTGATACCGTCTTCTACCAGTTTATCTGCATGTTCCAGCATTGTCACGTAGTTTGTTTTTTCTGCCAGCTTCGTGAACTCCTGTTTGTCACCGCCGGAGGTGATGCAGTGACGGAGCTCATCGTTCATCATCAGGATCTCGAATACGCCGATTCGCCCGCGGTAGCCGGAATGGTAGCAGTTGTCGCAGCCTTTTCCGTGGTAGAACTTTCTTCCGGGGTAATTGTGGATTCTGGCCAGGGAAAGTGACGCCGCCTCGGGCGTGTATTCTTCCTTGCAGGCGGGGCAGATTCTCCGCAGAAGTCTCTGAGAGATGATGCCTCGAAGGCCGGCGGAAATCAGGTACGGAGCGACGCCCATATCCTTCAGACGGTCAATGGCCGATACCGCGTCCTCGGTATGAATGGTCGTGATCACGAGATGGCCGGTCATCGCGGCGCGCATCGCAATCTCTGCAGTCTCGCCGTCACGGATCTCGCCGACACAGATGATGTCGGGGTCCTGTCGCAGAATCGAACGAAGTCCGCTGGCGAATGTCAGTCCGACTTTTTCGTTGATCTGCACCTGAGTGGCGCCCTCGATGTGATACTCCACCGGATCCTCCAGCGTGATCAGGTTCGTGTACTCACTTAACAGCTCCTGCATCAGGGCGTACATCGTCGAGGATTTTCCGCTTCCGGTTGGACCCACGATCATGATTACCCCGCTGGTATTCTTGAGCAGCCGGTCGATCTTTGCATTCTCGTCCTGCGGGATTCCGATTCCCTCGCGGGTCAGCATGGAGCCCTCTGTACCGAGAATTCGGATTACGATTTTTTCTCCATAGATCGTCGGAAGCGTGGACATACGCATATCGACATCGTTCTGTTTCAGTTTCAGAATCGCCCGGCCGTCCTGCGGGATTCTTTTCTCAACGATATTCAGATGTGCCATGACCTTCAGTCTTGATGTTACCGAGCCCATCAGGTCGCCGGGGATCGTCATGATCCTGTGAAGCCGCCCGTCTACACGAAGGCGGATGACCATTTCCGTCTCGGTCGGCTCAAAGTGAATATCGGATGCCTTCTCATTGTAGGCGCGCTCGATGATCGAATTCACCAATCGGATCGTCGGCGCATCCTCGACATCCTCTTCCTCCGGTGTCTTGATCTCGTCCTTTGTCAGCCCGGCATCCGCCATCATCTGCGCCATTGCCTCGGCGGCGCCCTCGTTGCTGTAGAGTACATTGATCGCATGCTCCACGGCAGCCTGCGAAGCGATCATCGGAATGATCTTCTTCTTCGATGTATCATGCGCCTCCTCCAGCGCCATGAAGTTCAGTGGATCCGCCATCGCCAGGAACAGCGAGTCCTTGGAGACGGAAACCGGAACGATCAACGCTTTCTTCGCCAGCGACTTCGGAATATATTTTGACATCGTCGGATCAATATCGGCCTTACCCAAATCGATGTAATCGATACCGAGCTGAATACGAAGGGTATCGATCAGCTGCGCCTCCGTGATGAATCCATTATCAATGAGAACCTGTCCGAGCCGCTTCTTCTGCTCCTTCTGCATCCGAAGCGCCTGATTCAGCTGATCCTCTGTAATCACATGCGACGAGACAAGCATATCTCCCAGTCGTTTATTCTTCATAAACAAAGTCCTTTCGTTTGCTGCAGGCGGAAAACTACTACCTTCAGGTGTTGGGCAGTTGACTCCACATTTCCTCTATCGCCAATACTCTTTATCTCATATATTCATCATACCAAAAACTAAACCCAAATATACAACAAACCCAAAATACTGTCAATTTCAGCGGACGCCACGATCCCCCCACGATGACCTGTGCCACGATGAGATGCGCGTTAATAAGCTGCGCGACAATGAGCTGTACCACGATGGCCTGTGCCACGATGAGATGCGCGTTAATAGGCTGCGCGACAATGAGCTGCGTCACGATGAGCTGCACGACAGGTCGCTATTGCTCTGTTTTGCCGCAGGGGATTCCGAGCGTCTCCAGCAGAGCCTTGAAAGTATCCTGACCGTCAAGGCAAATGTCTGTCAACCATCCTTTTTCCTGTTTCCAGTTCGCCAAGCCGCGATAGTAGAAAGCTTTTTTGCTGTTCTCAATGAGAAATGGCACAATGTTGTAACGAAGGCACTCTTTTAATGCCACAAGTCTTCCAACTCTTCCGTTCCCGTCCTGAAACGGGTGAATGTATTCAAACTCCGCATGGAAGGCAATTATGTCATCCATCGTTACCCGCCTTACCTGTTCGATTCCGTTATAACGGTGAAGAAGATCGCTGATCCGTTTATGCACCTCCTCCGGTCTTGCCGTCTCGTGTCCTCCGACCATATTGGGGCGTTTCTTGTAATCCCCGACAGCAAACCAGTTCAGCGCGGCGTCCCTTGTATCATATTTCAGAATATAATGCAGTTGTCGGATAATCTCCTCTGTCAGTTTTTCCTCTGAATGATCAATCACATAATTAATTGCCCGAAAGTGATGTATGGTTTCCATAATATCATCCACAAGTACGCCTTCACCCGCATCAATCGTATTCGTCTCGAAAATCAGCCTTGTCTGATCTTCCGTCAGCCTGCTGCCCTCGATATGGTTGGAGTTATAAGTCATGCGAACCTGAAGCTCGTGGTAGAGACCGCCGGAAATCTTCGCCTCTTTCTCATCCCTGAGTGTCTGAAGAATGATGTTATCAGAAACCTCCCGCATAAGTTCTGCCGAATCACATCGGAGATAATCCGCAATTCTCTGCAGGGTTCTCCCTGAAAGTTTCTCCCCCTTCCCGATCTTTGCAATCGTCCGGCTGGAGAGACCGATGCGTGCTCTCAGATCAGTTTTTGTAACTCCCTTCTCTTTCAGTTTTCGGTTCAGTCCATCATAATTGAACACTGGAAATTCGAACCTCCTTTTAAATGCTTTACTTATTTTAGCATGATCCCGGAATATTAGTAAAGTTTTCTGGCCGTTCGATGTTCCAAAAGTAAAGCATCGGCCACTATTCTGCCTGCACTGTACGTAATCCGTGTGCTTCCTATTATATGGCATATGGCCTTCGCGCCATTTCATCACTCACAAGCAAGGCCGGTGAAATGGATGCAAGGATGATAAGCTATAGTAAAAAAACAATATCTGGCTGCAGATAAAAGAAATGCCGCCGCCCGAAACCGGGCGACGGCATTTCAATTACATTCAGAGTCAAGTTCTCAGGCTATTCAGTTGTTATTCTTATTATGTCTCTTCTTTTCAAATGCCAGAAGTCCAAGACTCATCGATGTAATCAACATGAGTACCCATCCGGCCATCGGCGTATTGTCGCCACTCTGAACGGGCTTACTATTGCTTGTTGAAACCGAATGAATCACCGGTGCTGTACTTGTATTTGACGTTGGATTATTGTTCGGCGTTGCTGTATTATTCGGTGCCGAATTATTATTTGGTATCGAATTATTGTCTGATGACGAATTATCGTTCGGCGTTGAATTATGATTCGTCGTCGAGTGATCGTCCGGTTTATCGTTTGGTTTCGGTTTATCGCCCGGCGTTGGCTTGTTGTTCGGTGTTTCATTTGTTTCGGGTTTGGAATACGTATTCTTGATCGTAAGGCTGTCTGCGCCGTCATACTTCACTGACGCAACAGAAAGCGCATTCGTCGTCTCGTCTTTGATTACCGTTACCTCTACCTCGTGACTTGTGGAATCGTAGGTGATATGACTGATTCCGCCGTTTTCCTCCGTGATGGTATAGCGGTATGTTCCTGCCTTATCAAATTGAATTTCACCAAACTCAGCTGTTCTATGATCTTGCGTTGCTTCTGCTACAGCTCCGGCTTCATTCTCCGGCATCGGTGAATCTCCCTCTGCCTTCAAGTCAAACTTAAATCCGGAAGCCTTGCTCCAGTCATTGAAATCCTTGGTAACCTTGAGCACAGCTTTTGCAGAAGTGAATGTATTCGTGATCTCCAAATTTTTCTGCCCATCGTAGGTGATCGAAGCGGAGAGCGCGTTTGTCTTGTCATCTGTCTTGGTCACAGTAACAACCACCTTGTGAACCTTCGGATTTCCTGTGCTGTCGGTATCATAGTCGACGCCATCCAGTCCACAGTTTACTTCCTGAAGTGTATATTCATAAGTTCCGGCTCTGTCAAAGGTCATCTGCGGGAATGCCGGTGAAGGATTCTCTTTCGTCGCTGTTATAACCGCCTCTGTTACCGGAGTATTGTCTTTCGAAGCATCCGCCTTCGATGTGTCTGCTTTCACAGTTTCCGGCATCGGTGCGTCCTTCGTAACAGGTTTCAGCACAAAATCGAACGAAGCTTTGTCGAAGAAATCTCCATACTTCTCAGAATCTGTCCATCCATTGAAGTTCTTGTGGATTCCATCCGCCGCAATCTTTACCGGAGTAAAGGTGTTCTGAATAATAAGTGAACTCTTGTCTTCCGGTACGGTGTCATTCTTGTCCGCCGCCTCATAGGTAACCTTCGCTGTCAGTTTGTTCGTTGCATCAGATGCTTTCTTTACGGTCACGGTTACCTTATGCTTGTTGCTGTCATAGCTTACGCCATCCCTGCCGTCGTTCTTCTCTGTAATTACATAGTTGTAAACACCTGCGTACTCGAAGGTCATATCATCGAAGACTGCTGTCTGTTTTTTCTCCGTTACGCTCTGTTCTGTCACCTCTCTTCCATCTTTATTCTTCGGCATCGGATTGACAACCAGATTACCATCTGCGTCTTTTGCCGTATTGCCTTCAGCTGCAATTTCGAAGGTAAAGCTGTCCGCTTTCGACCAATCATTGAAGTCCTTTGTAACCTCTGCGTGAGCGGTCACTGGAGTATACGTATTCTTCACCGTCAGGCTGTCCACGGACTTTACCGAGAGCTGATTCGTATCCTTATCTTTTTCAATTACAACTTTCACTTCATGAGCTGCCGGTTTCTGATACTTGCTGTTCTCGGTGTAATCGACACCATCCTCGCCGCCATTTTGTTCGGTAATCGTATACGTGTAAGTACCTGCTTTGTCGAACTCAATCTTACCGAATGTGGCGGTCGGTCTGCCGTTTTCATCCTTCTCACTGTCGCTGCTGATTTCTACAGTCGTTCCATCCGCCGGCATCGGAGCGTTATCCTTTGCCGCCAGGTTAAAGATAAAACTCTTTGCCTTCGTCCAGTCGTTGAAATCCTTGGAGACACTGAGGCTCTGGTAAACAGGGGTAAATGTATTCGTGATCATAAGACCTGTCTTGTCATCCTCTGCCACCTTTACGCCGTCAAACAGAACCTCTGAGCTCAGCCTGTTTGTCGCATCGTTTGACTTAGTAACCTTTATAACAGCCTTATGCGCATTTGTGTCATAGGCGATGCCATCGATTCCATCATTAACTTCTGTAATTTCATACTCATAAGTGCCTTTGCCTACTTCCCAGAATTCGATGTTCTTAAACGAAGCCGTTCTTTCCTTCTCTGTTGCCTTTGCGGTCAGATTCGTCGGCATCGGCGCACCCTCTGTAATAGCCTTTATCCGGAAGGTGAAGCTGTCGGCCTTACTCCAGTCATTGAAGTTCTTTGTCACATGCAGCGGCGGGTCTGCCGGAGTGAAGGTATTCGTGATCTCCAAATTTTTCTGCCCATCGTAGGTGATCGAAGCGGAGAGCGCGTTTGTCTCGTCATCTGTCTTGGTCACAGTAACAACCACCTTGTGAACCTTCGGATTTCCTGTGCTGTCGGTATCGTAGTCGACGCCATCCAGTCCGCCGTTTACTTCCTGAAGTGTATACTCATAAGTTCCGGCTCTGTCAAAGGTCATCTCCGGGAATGCCGGTGAAGGATTCTCCTTCGTCGCTGTTATAATCGCCTCTGTTACCGGAGTATTGTCTTTCGAAGCATCCGCCTTCGATGTGTCTGCTTTCACAGTTTCCGGCATCGGTGCGTCCTTCGTAACAGGTTTCAGCACAAAATCGAACGAAGCTTTGTCGAAGAAATCTCCATACTTCTCAGAATCTGTCCATCCATTGAAGTTCTTGTGGATTCCATCCGCCGCAATCTTTACCGGAGTAAAGGTGTTCTGAATAATAAGTGAACTCTTGTCTTCCGGTACGGTGTCATTCTTGTCCGCCGCCTCATAGGTAACCGTCGCTGTCAGTTTGTTCGTTGCATCAGATGCTTTCTTTACGGTCACGGTTACCTTATGCTTGTTGCTGTCATAGCTTACGCCATCCCCGCCGTCGTTCTTCTCTGTAATTACATAGTTGTAAACACCTGCGTACTCGAAGGTCATATCATCGAAGACTGCTGTCTGTTTTTTCTCCGTTACGCTCTGTTCTGTCACCTCTCTTCCATCTTTATTCTTCGGCATCGGATTGACAACCAGATTACCATCTGCGTCTTTTGCCGTATTGCCTTCAGCTGCAATTTCGAAGGTAAAGCTGTCCGCTTTCGACCAATCATTGAAGTCCTTTGTAACCTCTGCGTGAGCGGTCACTGGAGTATACGTATTCTTCACCGTCAGGCTGTCCACGGACTTTACCGAGAGCTGATTCGTATCCTTATCTTTTTCAATGACAACTTTCACTTCATGCGCTGCCGGTTTCTTATCCTTGCTGTTCTCGGTGTAATCGACACCATCCTCGCCGCCATTTTGTTCGGTAATCGTATACGTGTAAGTACCTGCTCTGTCGAACTCAATGTTACCGAATGCGGCGGTCGGTCTGCCGTTTGCATCCTTCTCGCTGTCTCTGCTGATTTCTACAGTCGTTCCATCCGCAGGTACCGGAGCGTTATCCTTTGCCGCCAGGTCAAAGGTAAATCCCTTCGCCTTCGTCCAGTCGTTGAAATCCTTGGAGACACTGAGTCTCTGGTGCACCGGAATGAAGGTATTCGTTATGGTAAGAGAAGTCTTGCCGTCATACTTCACAACCGCGCTTAGTGTATTTGTATTATTCTCCGGCGTTACAGAAACCAGTACGTTATGACTTGTCGTATCGTAGGAAACACCATCCAGATGATCATTTCTCTCTGTGATCTGATACTCGTAGGTTCCTGCCTTCGTGTAGGTAATCTCACCAAAGACTGCCTCCGGGGACTTCTTTGAAGCCGTTGCCTTGTCGCCGTTTTCTCCTGCCGGCATCGGTGCACCCGCTGATACCGGTGTCAGCGTGAATGTAAACTTGTCATCATTGAAAAGATCCCAGTCATTCCATCCGTTGAAGGATTTCTTCACCTTCAGCGTCTGTTTCAGCGGCGTGTAGGTGTTGCTGATGGTAAGAGATGTCTTGGCATCCTTCGGTACTGTCCCCTCATCATTCTTTGTTACATCATAGTAAACTTTTGCAGACAGCGCATTGTTGTTCGAATCTTTCGAGACAACTACCGCCACCGTGTGTCGAGCAGCGTCATAGCTGACCCCGTCAACCTGGCCGTTGCGTTCCGTCACCGTATAGTAATACGTTCCGGCCTTGCTGAAGGTGATATCGCCAAAGCTTACTTCCGGCTGATCCTTTGTTGCCGTGAGTGCTGTAACCTCCGGCATCGGATTCTTCGCAACACCTGCTGTGTTCGAATCCGCCTTAAGATCGAACGTGAAGCTCGTATCTACCGGCCAGTTTTCCTTCGTCTCCGGATTCGTGAAGCTCTTGGTAAGACCGATATCTGCCTTTGTTGCTGTGAATGTATTCTGAATGGTCAGACTGTCCTGAATGTTGTCATATTTCACATCCGCGGTCAGTGCATTCTTCCGGTCTGTCCCTTTGGTCACTGTTACGGTTACCTTGTGCTTTGTTGTGTCGTAGCTTACGCCGTCCTTACCATCATTTCTTTCAGTAATTGTGTAGTGATACGTTCCTGCCTTCTTGTACGTGATGGCGCCGAAATCTACATTCGGTGCACCAGAAGTTGCTGTTCCGGAAATGGCTCCGTCTTTTGCGCCTTCCGGCATCGGAACCGCCAGATCATTACTCGGCTCCGTTTCACCAGGTTTGCAATAATTCTCCGCCTTCAGTGTAAACGTAAAATTGCTCGCTGAATGGTTCCAGTCGTTGAAGTCTTTCTTGACCTGGATGTGCGCCGTTTCAGAGTCAACTGCATTGGTGATTGTCAGGCTCTTCTGGCCATCGTAGGTGACTTCCGCTGTTAGAGCATTTGTTTCTGAATCCTTCGTTGAATCCTTCGTTACCTCAACGATAACCTGATGTTCCTTGGCCTTCGTTGAATCATTGTCCGCTGTATCATAGGTAATTCCGTCTTCGCCGCCATTTTCCTCTGTAATCGTGTAATTATACCTGCCAGCCTTCTTATAGGTGATCGTTCCGAAGACAGCAGTTGCGTTTTTTGCATTTTCAGCTTTTGCTGTCATCGAACTCTTTCCATCTGCTTCGGCTGGCATCGGTGTGGCAATGGCCTGTCCATCCTCACCGTTTCCTGCATTGTTGTCTTTTGCCGTCAGCGTAAAGGTAAAGCCCTTTTCCGTTCTGGTCCAGTCGCTGAAGCTCTTGGTTACCTCAATTGGAGCAGTAGTCACAGCCGGTGTATAGGTGTTGGTGATCGTCAGACTGTTATGCGTATCGTCGTTTGTCGCATCGCTATTCGTAGCATCGTACTTGATTGATGTAACTTTCAGCGCATTATTATTACTGTCCTTTGATACTTGAACCGTCACCGTATGCGTGTTTCCATCGTAGCTGATGCCGTCCTTGTGATCGTTCTTCTCGGTTATGTTGTAAGTATAGGTCCCTTCCTGCACAAATGTGATCGGTTTGAATGCCGCCGTCTGTGTCGTCTTGCTTGCTTCTGCAGTCTGAACATTCTTTCCGTCTTCTGCTGGAAGCGGAGCGCCTTCTGTCACTGGCGAGATGTTGAACGTAAACTTTGTATTGTCAAAGTAATTGCCATACGCCGAATCCGTCCAGCCATTGAAGACCTTGGTGACCGCAATGTGAGCCTGAACCGATTTAAATGTATTGGTAATTACAAGCGCATCCTTTGTCTCATCGTCATATGTGATTCCAGTGACAAAAAGCTTATTATTCTTTGTATCCTTCTCTACTTTTACAACTGCCTTGTGCGTCTGAGTGTCATACTGAACACCGGACGCCGTACCCCTTTCCTCAGTAATATGGTAGGTATAGGTACCTGCCTTCTCAAACGTAATGTTGCCAAAGCCTGCTGCCGAACCATTTGTTACAATTACAGACTTCTTTCCATCCTTTGTATCTGCCGGCATCGGTGCATTCTCTACCGGTGTCAGGTCAAATGTAAAGCTGCCTGCCTTTGTCCAGTCGTTGAAGTTCTTCTGAACCTTCAGTTCGCCAATGGTCGAAGTAAAGGTATTGGTCACAGTAAGGCCATCATTTAGTTCCTCCCCGTCCTTCCCGTAATACTTTACTGCCGCGCTAAGCTTGTTGGAGGCGTTTTCAGCCTTTGTTACAACAACCTCAACTTTGTAAGGTGTCGCATCGTAGGTGATGCCATCCTCGTCGCCTGCAGTTTCCTGAACCGTATAGGTGTATGTACCGGTCTTCTCGTAGTTGATACTGCCAAAATCTACCGTCCTCTGTTCAGACGTTGCTGTCCTTAAAACAGCTCCATTAACAGCACCCGCCGGCATCGGAGTGACAATATCCTGCCCATCCGCGCTCTTTCCGGCCGTGTTGCTTCCTGCCGTTAATGTAAAGGTAAATCCCTTTTGTGCCTTCGACCAGTCAGCAAACTTCTTCGTCACTTTGATGTTGGCTTGAACAGGATTGAAAGTATTCTTCACAATAAGACTATCTTGACCATCATATTTCACAGAAGCTGCCAGCGTATTATCGCTGTTCGGGCTTACTGTCACTATAACGCTGTGCGTCCGCTGTAAATTATTACTGTCATCCCAGTCATAGGCAACACCGTCCACACCTCCGTTATTCTCGGTCAGTGTGTAATGATATTCGCCAATATGAGTATATTGTATTTCTCCAAAATTAGCAGTCGGATTCTCCTGCGTTGCAATTGCGGTTGTTCTACCAGGCATTGGAACCTTAACTGCAGTACTGGCAACTTTCTCCCCAAGTTTGTAGTAATTGCCCGCTTGCAGCGTAAAGCTGAATCCATTCGGAGCCTTCGCCTTCCAGTCATTATTCCCAAAATCCTTGGTTACGCTGATGGAAGCCGTTACTGGATTCAAGGTATTCTTGATGGTTATTCCGTTGTCAGATGCACTGACAGATTCCTTGTAACCCTTCGGACCGTTTATTTCTTCTGCGGAATACGTATACAGCTTGCCAGACGCATCCTGTTTTGGAAGGTTATTGAACGTATAGGTCCAATTATTTTTCGAATTCAGGGTAATTGGCTCCTTCTGGTCCTTCATCTGATAATTCTGCGAATTCTCAAAATTCTCAAATACCCCATCATTATTCATCCGAGTAAGCTGAACCTGAATATCCATGCGCTGTCCGTTGAAGTTGTTGTCATCCACCCACTTCTTCGTTACCGTAACTGAAGTCGTGTTGAGGGTGTTTTCAAGAGACACGGTAGAGTTCTTGACAACACCTTTTTCATCGGTCCCGGTAACAGCCGAAGTGGCTTTCGTCCCATCATTGTTGTAATCGAGAACCTTGCTCTCTAGTACACGATATTGCAGAGCCACCCGACGATATTGCAGAGCCCCCCGCTGGTCTTTTACTCGTGCATATACCGGAAGGTTATGCCAGGTAGCAGCAGCCGCATTGACAGATCCATCAGTAGTGTTTACATCCAGCGTCTTTCCAGCTGCATCGGTCGAATAACCGGCCGTCACGTCCTCCGCGTAGGCTTTCGCGTAATCCTTATTCTCAACACTGGTTGGTCTCTTGACCGGATTCCAGTTGCTTCCGTCCGTGCTGTACTGAAGCGTTACCGTGATATTGTTCGGACGTTCGTTGTAGAAGTTGTTAAAATCATTCCAAGTCTTCTCCAACGTCAGATCAAATACGGAGATGTCATGTTTATTGGTGATCACGACATTATCAGCTTCAACGGATTCCGCATTATCCGCATTATCCGCATTATTCGAAGAAAGACTTACCGTTGCTGCATTCTCCGTTTTTGAAAAATTATAATTTTCTTTGTATTTGTCCTTGTTTGTAAATTCCCCCTCTGAAATCTTGTAGGCCAGCTTATTTCTATTGCTATCATACTGGTCAACGATAAAGCTGTACGAGTACTCGTCTTCCTCCGAGCTGATAGTTTTCGTCGAGGATGTCGGATCATTATTATTGCTATCTGTCCGGGTATGTTTATCCGCATCTTTATTGCCCGATACGCAGGAAATCGTCAGTTCGTCCGGTCTGTAAGCCTCACGGTTAGCGCCGTCCTGGAACTTTTTGGTTACATTGACGGTGGTACGTTTGATGTTTGTAACCGTTTCCGTTATCCCTTTATTATCGTTAGAAAATTTATACACTGCCCGGAACATGCCTGTAGAAAGATTGAAGTCCCGAACTCCATCTGTCGAAGAAACAGCCGTTCCATTATCCGTCAAGTCTATAGCATTTCCGTCCCTGTCAAGCTCTACGGCTCTATAATAACGTTCGGAACCATCCTTCCCTCGTTTCGGTAGATTACTGATAGTTGCTTCCCAATTATTATCCGTATCCAGGGTTATTATCTCATTCTTGAACGGTGTCCATTTATTCTTTGTCGTCAGGTCCTGATACTCAATCTGGAACTTAACAGTTGTCTTACCATCATCCGAAAACCAATTCTTTTTAACCGTCAGAGAAGTTGAATTCTGTTCAGAATTCGGATCCAGTGTATTGGTGATGACTGTATTTGATCGATAGTCGCCGCCAATCGATTCTGTTGTCTCCGTACCGGTATAGGAGATATTTCCATTATCTGCATGTACTGTAACACCGCTGACATTGTCCTCTGTTCCATCTGCTCCTTCTGCCTTTTCCGTAAAACGATAGGTATACTGCTTGCCATTTGCATCTTGTCTCGGAAGTGTATCTGGCTCATTGTGCAACCAGTTGTCTGCAGCTGTGATAGTAACGGTATATAGCGAGTCGTGTGATGTGTGTTTAACATATTGCCATGTTCCATCCTTGATTCTTCTCTGCAGATATAAGGTCAGGCTGTCCGGACGTGCGAGATATTTATTGTCCTCATCTTTCCATATTTTCTGGACACTCACAGATGCCGGAAGAAGATTGTTGCGAACTGTAGAGATCGTTACATTACTGTCTGGATAATAATGATCTGTTGAACTGTCTTCATCATATTTATATGAAGCCGCGACATTATTATCCATGGCATCTTCGCCGATGGCGGTTTCAACGACCCTGTAGTAACACATCTCACCCTTCTCATACAGCGGCAGATTAATGAATGTCAGACAGTTTGTCCATGCTTTGTTCTGGTCCTGTACTCCCTCCTTTAATGTGTATGTGACACCACCTGGCTCATTTTCTGTGATTTCTCCTCTGCCGGTGTCACAGCCCACATCGTATGTACTTCTTCGCAAAAAATTAGCGTTTACATCATACCACTGCTTACTGTCTGTACTGTACTGCAGCTTAACTGTGATGCTTCTCGGACGCATATCATTCTTATTCGCGTTATCGCCCCACTGCTTGGTGACAACCAGAGATGTACGGCCATAAACATTCTGGATCGTGCCAAGATTCAGTGAATTCTCCTGAGAAGCAGCGCTGGACCAAGCCTGAACATAATGTCCGCCGGTTGCACAGTTGAAGTTCTCCAATGCGCCCCCTACTTTCCAGATAGGCGTGCTGGTATCTTCCGTAATGCGATACAGATATGGCTCACCCTGGGACGTGTAGCGACGGAACTTCATCGGATTTCCATCATTATCATAAATGGTAAACCCACTATCATCCTTCGCATTATCCCATTTGATCTTAAAGTCGGTTCCCTGCGCGTAGCTTACGTTATCAACATTGTTTCCTGAGGCATTGACATATCCATCTACATGGAACGTAAGTTCGCTGTTTTTCACCGTACTTTTCAGTGAAGTAAGGATATTTTCTGGAGACCACGTCTTGTTCGCGCCGATGGTGATGAAGTTTTCTTCTTGATAGTCATTTTTAAAGGTGACTTGATCGTAAACCTTATTCCCATCCTTGCTCTGCATAGCAGCCGTATCCGTCTGTTCCCATTCCGAGCCTGTATCACTTGTGTCAGAACTTCCTATAGAACAGCTTGTGGTATATCCATTGATCGGTTTTTCAACCACATAGTAAGCAAAGCGCTGCCCACTCGGTGTCAGATCATAGAGGTTATCAAAGGTGATGGTAGCAGTACCTTTGCCGGCCTCGAACTGAGTCCCGGATATCGTCGTTGTCTTCAGTTTCTGGCTGTCAGCTTTTGTATATGTGTCTCCAGGCTTCACCCGGTAAAGCGTGAACTCGACATCCGGATATCGTCCTGCCTTTTTCTCATCTTCCGTCCAGCCTGTCGTATCGAAGGTCTTGGTCACCTGAATGTTGCGTCTCTTTGCAATGTACTTGTTCGTCACCTGAAGATCTCTGGAGACATGTGTCATCTCAAAGACCTGATCAAACGAAGTCGCCGCATCATCCGGGAAGGACTCTGTTACGCTGTAGGTATATGGATCGCCCTCTTCGTCATACTTCGGAAGCCGCAGGGTCTTGCCGGCATGATCCTTGAATGTGAAGGTGAAGGAGCTGCCCTTTACCTCCAGCTCCGCCGTCGCCTGCTGCTTTCCGTCAACCAGATACGGCTGTCCGTTCTGCGTCAGCTTAAAGATGATGGAACCGTTTTTCGGCATGACAATCGGATCTCTTTCCATGTCATACGGTACGCTGCTGAATACCTTCGTGCCGCTGGCCACCATCGTCGCATGCATGGTATTGGTGAAAGTAGAGCCGTTTGCGAGGTAGGTCTTCTCTCCGGATGTAACGGCTGTGGTTCCATCTGCCGGCGTGTCTTTCTCCTTATATTTGTCCGCACCGTCACCGGTCATCGTCTCGGAAGCATAATAGGTAACCTCGGCACCGATATCGTCATCTGTCAGCGCATCGTTCGAGGCATTGACCAGATCCTTCGTGACATACTTCGGCATACTCTGTGCAAAGGTATATCTATAAGTATTCGTTTTTCCGGATACGGCTTCCGTGTAGGTATCGCCGGAAATCGGGATCAGGTCAAGCTTGTCCTCCTCTCCACCTGCCTTCTGAATCTGACTTGCACTCTTCACCCTGGCTGCCAGGTTCAGCGTGACCTCCGGACGGATGTTTTCGCTGTTGCTGTTATCCTTCCAGATCTTTGTGTAGGAAATCTTCTCAGACTGGTCCACGCGACGGTTTCTGAAGCTTGTCGTGATCTTCAGGTTCTCCTTATTTTTGCCGGCAGCACCAGTTGTTGTCCTCGGGAATCCGGGATCAAGCGGGCTGTTATTGATGTAGCCGCTCTCAGAAGGCAGACTTTCCGTGCAGGCATACTCATACCTTGTCCCCGCATCCACGTTATACAGCGGGAAATTATCGAAGGTAAGCGTATAATCATTGAAACTTTCGCCCTGCCCAAGCTTAAAGGTATAATCTTTCTCTTCTACGGCATCCTTCCCGTCGATGGTGACCTTCGTCGAGACCTTGCCATCATCGTCTACAGTCACCACGCAAGTCGCATAAGGATTTCCGTCTCGGGTAATGTTGAAGGTTACATCCGGGCGTCCCTTCAGGTAGTGGCCGTCATACCATTTCGAATTGATCTCGTAGACAACACTGCCCTGCTTGACGTTCTTCACTTCGCTGTCGTTCTTGCCGGTGTAGGTAACCTTATATTTCTGTGTGACCTCAATACCGTTTCCAGCGCTCAGCCTGGTGGTATAGCTGTCATAGCTGCAGTTTTCGCCTTCAAGAACATCCGTATCTCCGACCTTCACCTCGCGGTAAACAATATCGTTCTGAAGAAGGTTGTCAAATGTGCGTGTGTTTCCATTTTCGTCAGTAAGGGTTCTTACCCCATTCTTTTCGCTGCCGAAATAGGTTGTCAACTGTTTTTCACTGAAGCCAAACAGGTTGGTGACATGCCAACCATTATCGGCAGAGAGCGTGTAGACGCCAATATTCTCCTTATCCCATTCTGCCGGACGGTCTATCTTTCCGGCTTTATCTTTGCGGAAGACCTTGATCACCACCGGACGGCGCGTGGAAGTATCACCGCCGTCGACCCAGGTCTTATAAAGATCCACATCCATGTTCTGGCCATCGCCGCTAGCGTTGGCATTGTTGTTCGTCATCGCAACGGATTCAACGAGGTCTGCCCTGCCGGTATCATCCTTCGTAAGAGTATAGTCAAAGTAATGGCGGGATTTATCATTCACCTCGTCGACAAAATAGGTATAACGAGACGAATTCTCATCATACAGTGGCAGAACAATGTTTGTATCCGTGGTGCCCCAGTCTCTCTTGTCTGCGGCGCCCTTCAGCTCACCCGTATAAATCTCTTTTGCGTTTGCCAGGGCAACCCATGTTTTACCGTCATGATCCAGAACCTCTTCTTTTCCATACGGATCCACACGGTGAATCGCATACTGAACCGAAGATTTATTCGGCGCAACAGCCCACTTTTTGCTCAATACAAACCGGATCGTGCCGCCCAGCGTATTCGTGATCTCCGCGACTCTGGTTGTTTTCATTGGTCTGGAGCAATCCGCGGAAGTAACATTTGTGACCTGATACGTGTCATATTCACCGTTGCTGTCCTTGATGGTAAAGGCATCTCCTTGATCCAGCGTACCATCCTCAGCTCCTGTGGCGATATAGCTGCTTTCGCTGACTTCGTACGGCACATAGGTGTAGAAGTTGCCGTCTTTGTCGGTCATCGGCAGATCACTGAAGGTCGTGCCTGAAGTCAGATCATTATAATCAGCAAATCCGGAGATATTTTTCACAACCGGATTCCCGTTGACATCTTTTACAATTTCTGCGTTTTCCGGATTATTATTCGTGTATCGTTTCAGTCCGACACGCACGGTATAGCCTGCGACTTTTAAGGTTGTACCTTTGGCAACCCAATGTTTCCTGACATAAATGCTGGTTGTATTTTTTACATTTTTATTCAGAATTATACCACCATTCGGGCAGCCAACTGCGCTTTCCTTTCCAGTAGCATCCTGATAAATTGCCTTATAATTTCCATTATCCGACGCAGGAATAGTCTCCTTTACAACGTAAGTATACTGGTTTCCGTTTTTGTCATAGGCATCCAGATTCTGAAATCTAACCGGGTAATCATTTTTTCCTTCAATCCCTTCATTTGGCGTAGCTGTTACAGACACCAGCTCCATGTTCTGTGGGTTCGAGGTATACCGGTACAGTCCAAGCTGTGCCTTCGGACGCAGAGTCGGGAAGAGATCCTCCCATATCTTCTTCGCTGAAAAATCCATCTTCTTGGATATGGTACAGGTGATCGTTGCGCCGTTCCAGGCATCCAGGCTGTTCTCGTGAACGCCGGATTTATTGGAAATCACCGTTGAATATTGAACATTCTGACCAGAAGACGCCTCCTTAATATCAAACGCCTTGATATAGTAGGTGTTCGGGCTGTCCATGGAACCGTTATAGGATGGCAGACCATGAACAGAGACGGTATACGTTCCATCCTTATTGTCAGTAACGACGATATTATTTAGGCCTACTGAAACAGGTTCTTGAGTTGAGTTTTCTCCATTACAAACTTGTATGAGTTTCTGGATCTCATCTGCAGCTGGTCTTACACCTTCCGCGTTATTGGAATCCTTCCAATTGATCGTGGCCTGCAGCGTATATTCCTTCGTGTTGACAAGGTTTTGCCCCTTGTTCTCCTTGCTGTAACCAGACGGAACACGACTCTCATCAATTCGATAAGATATCTTCTGCTCCGTGTAGTTACCATTGTCATCCTTTACTGCCAGATATTCCGGCAGTCCTGTATAGCTGAATGTATAGACGCTCTGATTGCCATTTGCTTTTGGAGTCTTCGCGATTGAACCTGACGGAACCTTTAAAGCCGATTCGCTGACATCTTTCCATTCACCGCCATCACTGTCAACCTTATACTGAAGCTTCACAAGGTTCGGGGTATTCTCATGGGTTGCTGTATCCGTCCCATCGTCCAGCCAAGTCTTGGTGAAGGTCGATTCCTCATCGGCTGCCTTCTTTACCCAGACGAAATCATAAGAAACGTTATTTTCTATTGTTGTATCTGGCACAGAGCCCTTATTGGTCCCTTTATCCGTCCGCGTAATTTCAGAGGAAGACAGGGTAGAAAGAATATACCCATCCCGTTCAGCGTTGATTGCGAACGATGCTCCCTTTGGCATTCTCAACGGATTCGGTTTTCCATACCCCCAGAAGGCGATATTCCTGTAATATTTGTGCCCGTGTCCATCATCCATCGTACAGGATCCGTTATTATACAGTGTATTTCCTGTGTCTCCCAGGGCAACATCATTGACTGTTACCGAAACTTCATCGATGCTCAGCGTCAGCTTGCCCGCATCCCATTTTCCGTCTTTCACCGTAGATGTGGTTTCTGTCGAGTTAAATCCATAGCCACTGATCGACGAATTCGGAACACATGTAACCGATACCTTATCTGTGTCTTCAAGTGAAATTCCTGTGATTGTAAAATTATAATCAAAATCGACAGATGCATGACAGTCCTGGCTGGAAAGAGAGGTCGTATACTCTTTCGTTGTTCCATCTGCCTTTGTCACTGTAACCTTGAACTGGAAAAAGTCCGTATCATTGACCGTGTCAAAAAGAACGTTTTTGGCCAGGTCATCTTCCCAGTAAATGGAACCCGTAATGCTTTGATCCGAAGCGGGAGCGGGTGCTTTCATTGCAAGAGCTGCCGACTTCGCTTTTTCCGCTGCCGGCTCTTCGGTTTTCTCACCTTCAGAAGTCGTTTCTGTCTTCTGATCGGAAACAGCTGCCTCGTCACCCAGGAATCCCTGCAATATTTTATATGCGCTTTTTACATCGTTGTCTTCTTTCTGCTCATCTGATAATGTCTCGTAGATAGCCTTCAGGCTATTAAGATCAGCCTGATACGATGCGGAGTCCTTATCGGCTTCCGAGTTTGCATTCTCCTCAGATTTTGAAAAAGCCTTAACCCGTTTCTTGAAATACTCCTTTTCAAACGTACTAAGTTTTTCGGTAATGCTATTCAGCGTCTCTTCCGCATTCTGCACAGATTCATCTGCACGGTCTGTGTCAGATAAAGCCTGATACGTATTTTGGAGTGCAGTCAGCTTGTCCTGAACCTGCTTCATGTTGCTGTCCGCACTCTCTGCCGCACTCTGTGCCTCTGCATCTTCAGAATTGTGAATAAGCGCAGAATCAGCTTCGAACTTATCCTCACGGGTCTTTTGAATCTCATCCCAGTTCAGCGAAGCAACATCCTTTGTAAACTGTATTCCTGCCTCAGACAATGCTGCTTCCGTCTGATCTTCCGCAGGAACCTGCGAAACACTTTGAGTCTCTGTCTGTATTTCATTTTGTGCGGAAGCATCTGATACAGGATTCGTATCATCCTGCGCGTCTTTCTGCGATTCATCCACTGACTCAACCTGCGTATCTGACTGTGCCGCAGCCTCGGAATTCTGATCTGCGAAGGCTGTTACAGGCGACGCTATCTGGACCGAGCCGAACAGCAGAACAACCGCACAAATCAGCGAAACGATGCGGTTAAATTTCTTTCGTAAATTTTCTTCTTGTCTTTTCCTGTTCATAAAGTATCCCCTCTCATTTCACATTTACCGGCAAAATCTTCTGTCCTTGGAAATATAAGGTTTCCGGGGCATCCACTGAGACTTCTGCCTATGATTAATTGGTGTATTTTTCTAGAAATGGTTTGTGATATTTCTCCACCCCCTCCTGTCGAGCTTCTACTGCCTGTTCCAGGCTCGGATATGTCCCTAAGTAATGCCGTACCTTATTCAGCGTTATACTTGCCATGTAGGTTCCATGTTTGGTTCGGTATACACCGGTATGACCGGTCGTGTTGTCCACACGCTTTTTTCTTTTCAGAAATTCGATGCAGCTGTTTTCGGCATAATGTAATCTTTCGTGGAGCTTTTTCCCATTTTCTATACGGATGTGTCCGCAGCTGACAATACTGCCGCTAAGCAGTTCCCCGGCAGAATAATCCTTTTCTTTTCCGCAGGAACAACGGCAGTGCCACATAATACAGCCCTTTGGATCCCTTTGGCTTGTCTGGTATAAGACTGTCAATTCGCCAAATTTTCGATTGCTTAAATCAATGAAGTGTCCTTCCCGTTTTTTGTTCGGATCTGTGCCGCATCCGCATCCACAGTCACGACGATATCCTCGTATCAGATATCTTCCATTTATCTCAAATTTTCTGCCGCACCCACATTGACACATCCAGATAATTGACCCATCCTTGCTCCTCTTTTCTGTCGGCCGAAGAGCCAGAATCTGTCCGAATTGTCTGCCAGTTAAATCTTTATGCTTCATCCTGTTCTGTTTCATCAGACAGCCGCAGCTTTTCGTTCTTCCACTGATGAGATTGTTGTAATAGACGGTTGTATCCCTTCCACAATCGCAATGACAGCGACACATCCGATACCCTTTTTCTGAACAAAAAGTACCTATTACCGTAAGCCGCCCGAATTTCTTTCCAAGAATCTTCTCGTATCCAGCCACTCGCCTCATCCCCTTGCATCTGCACCTAAGGGTTCTTTTGAATATCAGAACGCTGACCATAAAAGCAGACTTTATTTTTCGGCTGTGTTAGAATGAAAAAAGTAAAAAAATAGGAAACTAATGCCTGTAAAAGCTCATTAGTTTCCCGATTCTGCGTTGTTAAAAAAAGTCTACGTTTTTTAACAAGTTCTATAGTATTCGTTATTATTATCGATGTTTTCCTGTTCTTTTATCCATTTTTTCAACGTTGTATGACTCACGCCAAGTACTTTTGCCCCCTCCCGGAGACTCATTTTTTGTTTTCTGACCTTGTCTGCTACCGCATAAAATCCCTCCGGTATCGGAATGGACGGTCTCCCCAGATGTACGCCTCTTTTTCTGGCTTCCCTGATCCCCTCCATCTGCCGCTGATGAATATTCTCTCTCTCAACCTGTGCAACATATGAAAGAATCTGCAGCACAAGGTCGGCAATAAATTCTCCGGTAACACCTCCTGCAGAACATCTCGTATCCAGAAGCGGAAAATCCAGAACAATAATATTGATCTTCTTGACCTTCGTTAAATACCGCCATTGCTCGAGTATCTCATCATAATTTCGGCCCAGACGGTCTATGGACTTTATATACAGCTCATCTTTTTCATGGATGTCGCAAATCAGTTTTTTATAACTCGGCCTGTCGAAATCCTTCCCCGACCACTTATCGCTATAGATATAATTTTCCTCGATTCCTGCCTCTTTCAATGCCGAAATCTGCCTGGCCAGATTCTGGTCTTTGCTTGAAACCCGTGCGTATCCAAATTTTCGATTGGTTCTGTCGCTCAACGATACTGCCCTCCAAATAATTATCCAAAATTATATCCAAAATTATCTTGATTATGAATCCTGAAAATATCATTGGCTCTCGTAATATCATTGCCAGCAATCGCTCTCATCACATTAACGCCCTGCAAATGTGTGAAGCAGAAAACCGATGCCCTCACCCCAAAAAGAAAAGCGTCCCTGAAACCACCTTGTTGAATGTGTTCAATAACAGAACACACCATATAGTAGTTTCAGGAACGCCTTATATATACGGACGGACCATGCTATCGATGATACTGCAAGCAATTATTCACTTGGAAAAATGAACGAGAGAAACTGTATCAAAAGTTCCCCCACACGACTTCTTTCACGATACCGAGACACTCCCTGAGGATGTTATTCGGAAGATACAGCGGTGTGGAGCCCGCCGCAATCCCCCGGCAGTTCCGGTATCCGTTTTTCTTCGCGAGCTTCAGGCTGCGGAACACATGAAAATTGTTCGTCACGATTCCCACGGAATCCTCCTTCCGGTTCAGAAACCGGCTGCTGAATTCCAGATTCTCCACAGTTGTCGTGGATTTGTCCTCCTCCAGGATCTGGTTCTCCGGGATGCCTTTCCGGACAAGATACTCTTTCATTGCCTCCGCTTCCGTGCAGGGCTCATTCGGTCCCTGCCCTCCGCTGACGATGCATACCGTATCCGGGTTCTCCGCCAGATACGCCGCCGCTGCATTCAGCCTGCTTCTCAGCACCCGGCTCGGCCCTGACTCTCTGACCTGCGCGCCGAGAACGATAATCTCGTCAAGTCCGTCCGGCGCCCTGTCGTGGAAATGAGTCATGATGCATGCCGTTCCTGCTGCCACGATAACCACAGCGGCAGTGACCAGAACCGCCAGAGCGATCCGGACGGCAAGAGGAACGGCGCGCCAGTGATTCCCATTCGTCATATATCCCACCCAGATAAAAAATGCCCCGATCAGAAACCATATCGCAAAAAATTTCGTACCCGACGCCGCGGCAAGGATCAGAAAGCCGTAACCTATGGCAGCCGCTCCGATAATAAATAACAAAATGCCCACTTTCCTCACCTCATGCTCACCTCAATATCAGACTTCCGGTTTGTTTTAAATTGTACCATATTCTGTGTAAGCTACACAGCATTTAATACGGAGTGCTTTCAAGTCGGAAGCATGACGCCATATATTGTATGCGCTACGGATTGTTTTATGCTCCGCGCTCCCGCAATCCTTCTGGCATTCGCATTCATTTCCTTACGTGTGCCCCGCGGCAGGCAGCCGGTCTGTGTTTTCAACGGGTTAACGCAAAAAAAGAGGACCTCCAAACGGAGATCCTCAAACAGATCGGGGTAACAAGATTCGAACTTGCGACCTCACGGCCCCCAGCCGTGCGCTCTAGCCAAACTGAGCCATACCCCGGTAATCAGATGCTGTAGATGAACATTGATCATAGTACCCTTGCTCACAACACTTGATCATTATAACGCAAAGATCACACAATGTAAATCTATTTTTTCAATTGCTGACCTGGAATATTTTTTCAATTGCTGACCTGGAATTGCTGACCTGGAAGTAAGTGCACTTTAATATTCTGACGCAAAAGTGCTGCGGGATTTTCCCACAGCACTTTTTGTCAGACGGCAGCCGAAGCCTTCGGCTGCTCCTCAGTTCTCCTCGTTGATGTAGTTGACGAGGCCGCCGGCGGAAATGATCTTCTGCATAAACGGCGGGAAGGGCTGTCCCTGATACTCTGTGCCCTTTGTCAGGTCGTAGATTTTTCCGGAGTCGAAATCCACCTTCACCTTATCTCCGTTCTCGATCGCCTTTGCCGCCTCCGGACATTCAATGATCGGCAGTCCGATATTGATCGAGTTGCGGTAAAAAATTCGCGCAAAGGTCTCGGCGATGACGCAGCTTGCGCCTGCGGCCTTGATGGCCAGCGGCGCGTGCTCACGGGAGGAGCCGCAGCCGAAATTCTTGTTCGCCACGATGATATCGCCCTTCTGGAATTTGTGCACAAATTCCCTATCGATATCCTCCATGCAGTGTGTCGCGAGCTCCGCCGGATCTGAAGAGTTCAGATATCTGGCGGGAATGATTACGTCGGTATCTACATTGTCACCATATTTGAATACTGTTCCCTGTGCCTGCATCTTACATCCTCCTTATAAGCCGAGCTCTGCCGGAGAGCTGATCTTTCCAGTGACCGCGCTTGCCGCCGCTACCGCCGGGCTTGCGAGGTAAACCTCAGATTTCACGTGTCCCATCCGTCCTACAAAGTTACGGTTTGTCGTGGAGATGCATCTCTCACCCTCTGCAAGGATTCCCATGTATCCGCCGAGGCAGGGTCCGCAGGTCGGTGTGCTTACGACAGCGCCGGCCTCAATAAAGGTCTCGATCAGTCCTTCCTTCAGTGCCTGCAGATAAATCGCCTGTGTCGCCGGAATAATGATGCAGCGAATGTTCTTCGCCACCTTGCGGCCCTTCAGAATTTTCGCAGCCTCACGAAGGTCCTGAATTCTTCCGTTCGTACAGGAGCCGATGACGCTCTGATCAATCCGGATCTCTCCGCAGTCATCGATGGTATGGGTATTCTCCGGCAGATGCGGGAAGGAAACCGTAGACTTCAGTGTGGAGAGATCAATCGTCACCGTTCTCTCGTACTCCGCGTCCGGATCCGCTTCATAGACAGTCCAGCTCTTTGTGGAATGCTCCTTCATATACGCGATGGTCTTGTCGTCTACCGGGAAGATTCCGTTCTTGCCGCCCGCCTCGATCGCCATATTTGAGATCGTCAGACGGTCGTCCATCGTCAGATCCGCAACTCCGTCTCCGGTGAACTCCAGGGACTTGTAGAGTGCTCCGTCTACACCGATCTCTCCGATCAGGTGAAGGATGACATCCTTGCCGCTGATCCATTTATTTTTCCTGCCGGTCAGAACGACCTTGATGGCGGAAGGCACCTTGAACCATGCCCTGCCGGTGGCCATTCCCGCAGCCATGTCCGTGCTTCCAACGCCGGTGGAAAATGCTCCTAACGCACCGTAGGTGCAGGTATGGGAATCTGCTCCGATGACAACGTCGCCGGCAACCACGAGTCCCTTCTCCGGAAGAAGCGCATGCTCGATGCCCATCTGTCCGACGTCAAAATAATTCGTGATGTCATACTTCTGTGAAAATTCACGCACCTGCTTGCAGTGCTCCGCGGATTTGATATCCTTGTTCGGGATAAAATGATCCATTACCAGTGCGATCTTGTCCTTGTCAAAAACCTGCTGCTTTTTGAAACCGTCCATGACGTCGATGGCTACCGGTGTGGTAATGTCATTTCCAAGTACGAGATCCAGCTTCGCCTCAATCAGCTGACCGGCAGTTACACTGTCCAGTCCGGCTGCGTGCGCGAGGATCTTCTGCGTCATCGTCATTCCCATCTGTTTGTCCTCCATAAACATTCATGTAAAAAAATGCAGTAACTGCCATGCTCCGCCCTGCTGCATAACGAGATACGGGCCGACTCTTATTCCGGCATCCTGTTCCGGGTATCGATATACGGTATCATCCAATGCCATACAATATATCATGCAGTGCCATACTGGCTGCATCACAAATACGGCCACGACACTGTGCATAACGCCAGATCTTGTATATTTTACAACAATTCGCGGATTCCGGCAACGAGATAAAACACGCTGCGCGAGTTTTATCTCGCTATCGCGACGCTCGCCGCACACGAATACTTCGCATTCGGCTGCGGCTTACTGTTCGCGTAAACTAAAACAAGCCAGGGGCATTCTCAGCCCCCGGCTTATATGGATACTTTTGTATATGTGGAAATGGGGATTAGTTGTTGATCAGCTTGTCCTCATCGTTCCAGCTGTACAGCTTGCGGATCTCAGCTCCGACCTTCTCTGACGGATGCTCGGAAGCGAGCTTACGAAGCGCCTTGAAGTGTGCCTGGCCGCCTGCCGGGCTCATGTCAAGCAGGAAGTCCTTCGCGAAGGTGCCATCCTGAATGTCGGACAGGACTTTCTTCATTGCCTTCTTTGTCTCAGCGGTAACGATCTTCGGTCCGGTGATGTAATCGCCGTACTCAGCAGTGTTGGAGATGGAATATCTCATTCCTGCGAAGCCTGACTGATAGATCAGGTCTACGATCAGCTTCATCTCATGGATGCACTCGAAGTATGCGTTTCTCGGATCATATCCGGCCTCGCACAGAGTCTCGAATCCAGCCTGCATCAGAGCTACAACGCCGCCGCAAAGAACAGCCTGCTCACCGAACAGGTCAGTCTCTGTCTCGGTTCTGAAGTCGGTCTCCAGAAGTCCTGCACGGGCTCCGCCGATTCCTGCGCCATATGCAAGGGCAAGATCCTGTGCATGTCCTGTGTAATCCTGCTCAACAGCGATCAGGCAGGGAGTTCCACGTCCTCTGAGGTACTCGGAACGAACAGTATGGCCTGGTGCCTTCGGTGCGATCATGGTGACATCGACATTCTTCGGCGGGATGATCTGGTTGAAATGGATGTTGAAGCCATGAGCGAACATCAGCATATCTCCCTCTTTCAGGTTTGGCTCGATGTCCTTCTTGTACATAGCTGCCTGCAGCTCATCGTTGATCAGGATCATGATGATATCTGCCTGCTTTGCAGCCTCAGCCGCTGTATAAACCTTGAAGCCCTGCTCCTCGGCTCTCTTCCAGGATTTGCTGCCCTCATACAGGCCGACAATGACGTCGCATCCGGAATCCTTCAGGTTCAGTGCATGTGCATGACCCTGGCTGCCGTAACCGATGATGGCGATTTTCTTGCCGTCAAGCAGAGACAGATCGCAATCTTCCTGATAAAACATTTTCCATGCCATAATACAAGTTCCTCCATATAATTTTAGATTTTGCCGTATACAGTGGCTTATTCTGCCGTATACAGCGGCTTATATATGTTAAAGAGTAAACTCTTTAGCTAACTGATTCTATCGGGTGTGCCGCAAGTGCCGCAGCAAATCTGCCGGTCCCTGCGAAAGAGTGACATTGCAGGAACGTTTGCTGCCAGACAGCACACCGGTCAGCCAGTTCCGGCGAACGGGTGATATTTTCAGTCCAGATATGTGACATCGTCCATTCCTCTGGACAGTGCGGTGATTCCGGTACGCGCAAGCTCCAGCGTCTCGTATTCCTTTGTAAGCTCGAAGAATGCCTCCAGCTTGCTCTGAGATCCGGTCAGCTCAATGATGATGGAATTCAGTCCCACATCTACGATCTTCGCGCGGAAAATATTCGCAACCGCAAGAACCTTGTCTCTCTCCGCTTCGCTGACCCGAAGCTTCAGCAGCGCCAGCTCGCGGATAACGCTTGTATCTGCGTCCAGGATCTTGATGTCTCTGACATCTACCTGCTTCTGCACCTGGTTCTTGATCTGCTCAAGAACGAGCTCGTCTCCGCTGGTCACAATTGTGATTCTGGTGAACCGCGGATCCGCGGTCACACCTGCGGTGATGCTGTCAATGTTATAGCCGCGTCTCGCGAAAAGTCCCGCGATTCTCGTAAGGACTCCCGATGTATTGTCAACCAGGATCGATAAAATTCGCTTTTCCATAACTGCCATTCCCTCTATTACTTCAAACTCTTTGTATTCTACTATGTGGAATTTCATTTGTCAACAAGTTGAATGATTTTCATCTTGCTGAAGTCTGTATTATCTCTCCAGCTGCAGACGTCTTCATTTTTCCCTGTCTGTCATGAAATCCTGCAGGAATGCATTTGAAATTTTTTCGCTCCCTGAAGACGATATTAGAATACATTTTCCCGGGTACGTCTGCAAGTCAAAAATTTTCTGTATCTGGACAAGTCTTGCTGAATTGTGCTCATGTTCAACATGAATACAATTATTCACGACCAACAAAGCTTCCGGCTCATTATGTGATCTCTGCCATGCGTGCAAACCGACAAAAGGGGACCTCACTTTCGATCCGGTTCTGTCTCCCTGATGTATGTTATATTTTCACAAAGCTTAAGCTTCCTCCGACCCGGTCACAGGCTCCGCGGGGATGAAGACACGGCTGTCGCCGCTGTTCTTCTGCTGCTTCGCCATCTCCGTTGCCTCCCGGCAGAAATAATCCTGCGCGATGATCCGTTCCTTGCCTTCCAGATCCTGCTTCTTGTAGGTTCCGTCCGGCTGGAGGATACTGGCCTTTACGGTATCCGCAAGCTGAATCTCCAGGATGTGCATTGCCTGCTTCTTCGTTTCCGGCTGCAGGAGCGGGAAGACGATCTCGACACGTTTGTCCAAGTTACGGGGCATCCAGTCCGCGCTGCCCATGTAGACATCCTCGCTGCCGTTATTATAGAAATAGAAGATTCTGGCGTGCTCCAGGAAGTTTCCGACAATGGAGCGGACGGTGATGTTCTCGCTGATGCCCGGGATCCCGACCTTCAGACAGCAGATTCCGCGGACGATCAGATCGATCCGTACGCCTGCAGCGGAGGCCTTATAAAGGGCCGCGATAATTTCCGGATCGCACAGGGAGTTCATCTTCGCCACGATTCTTGCCTGCTGTCCCTCGCGCGCATGTTTTTCCTCCATACGAATCAGATGCAGGAAGCGGTCACGCATCCAGATCGGCGCAACGATAAGATCATTCCAGCGGTCCGGCTCGGAGTATCCGGAAATCATATTGAAGACCGCGGTGGCATCCTCGCCGATGTTCTCGTCACAGGTCAAAATGCCGCAGTCCGTGTACAGCTTCGCGGTGGAATCGTTGTAGTTTCCGGTTCCGAGATGAACATATCTGCGGATGCCGTCTTCCTCCTTCCGCACAATCAGCGTGATCTTGCTGTGTGTCTTCAGTCCGACCAGTCCGTAGATGACATGGCAGCCGGCTTTTTCCAGCTTCTGCGCCCAGACGATGTTGTTCTCCTCGTCGAACCGTGCCTTCAGCTCGACCAGAGCCGTCACCTGTTTGCCGTTTTCCGCCGCCTGCGCGAGCGCAGCGATGATCGGGGAATGGCCGCTGACACGGTAGAGCGTCTGCTTGATGGCGAGTACATTCGGATCGGACGCTGCCTGCTTTACAAAATCAACTACCGGCTGGAAGCTCATGTAGGGATGATGCAGGAATATATCGCCCTTTCGGATGTTGGTGAAAATATCATCATCATTCTGAAGCGCCGGCACATCCGCCGGGGTATACTTCGGAACCTTGTACTGATCGAATCCATCAATGCCGTATACCTTCATCAGGAACGTCAGGTCGATGGGCCCCGGAATGTAGAAAATATCCGGCTCCCGCACCTGGAACTCCTCTTTCAGGATCTGCAGAAGCTCCGCCTCGATGCCCTCTTCCACCTCAAGACGGATGACCTCGCCCCACTGTCTCTTCCGGAGCGACTTCTGAATCTCAACCAGAAGGTCTGCGGCCTCATCCTCATCGATGCCAAGCTCCGCATTTCTCATGATCCGGTAAGGGTGCGCGCATACAACCTCGTAGCCGAGGAACAGGCGGGAGATATTTCTCTCGATGATCTCGTCCATCAGAATGATGGCGCGCTCAGACGCGTCCTTCTCCGGCAGCTCGATGAATCTCGGCAGAACAGACGGCACCTGCACAGTGGCAAAAAGCGTCCGCCCGTCGTCGCTTCCTTTCTTGCGGATCAAGGCTCCGATGTTTAGTGTCTTGTTCCGGATCAGCGGGAAGGGTCTGGAGGAATCCATCGCCATCGGCGTCAGTACCGGGTAGACATTCTCGTTAAAATAATCATCAATGTACGAAGCCTGCTCCGGAGTCAGCTCCTCATGACTGTTGAACACATGAAGTCCCACTTCTCTCAGCTTCGGAACCAGCTCGTTGTTGTAGTTGTCGTACTGATCCTTTACCATTGCGTGCGTGGCGTCAAGGATCGCGTCGATCTGCTCTCCCGGCGTCATGCCCGCGATATCCGGCTTGTTGTAATCGCTGTGCATCTGGTCCTTCAGGGACGCTACGCGGACCATGAAGAATTCATCCAGGTTTGAGGAGGTGATGCTCTCAAACTTCAGTCTCTCAAACAACGGGATGGTACTGTCCTTTGCCTCGTGCAGAATCCGCTCATCAAAACGGATCCAGGAAAGCTCCCTGTTCCAGTAATATTCCGGCTTTGCATATTCTTCGTACTCAGCTTTCATTTTCATAACTATATTCCTTTCGATTGTCACAGGCGGAAACCCACCGCCTTGAGGCCGTGGGCAGCTGACCAAAGTCTCCCATGCCTGTGCCTTCTGCACCCTGCTGTACATTCTGCACATTCCTATGCTTGCTGCACCTTGCTGTGCGTTATGCACCCACGCTGCGCTTTCTGCACCTTGCTGCGCTTTCTGCATCTTGCTGTACATTCTGCACATTCCTGTGCTTTCTGCGCTTTGCTGTACATTCTGCACATTCCTGTGCTCAGACGATCCGTTTCAGCTTGATCACCGGGCGGACGCCAAATACTTCGTTGAAGAAGTCAATCTCCGGCTGGAGCATGCCCTCTTCAAGGGCAAAGCTCTCGCGGACCTCAACGCGGATGACAATCTTCTGTTTCTTCATCTCTGTGCTGATGTTCAGGATCTTCTGTCTGTGGCTCCGGTCAAGTCCGTTTGCCAAACGGATGATTGCGACAAAGGCAGCGACCTTCAGATACCGCTCCGTATCCAGACTGGATTCCATGACGATATCCTCGTGCTGTGGAAAATCCTCCTGGACATACCGGGCTGACAGAGCGATGATCTCCCGCTCCGCGTGAGAGAGACCGATGATTTCATTGCTCATGATGATGTTCCTGGAATTCTCTCCGATCTGGTTGAAACCGATGAACTTTCCGACATCATGAAGCATGACAGCGACCCGGAGCATCAGCCGGTCCCGGCTGGTCATGCCCGTCAGAGGAAGCGTCGCGTCAAAAAGGCTCATGGCCGTTACATCCATATTGTTGATGTGCGGCGCGCTGACCGCGTAGCGGATGGCGATATTCTTCGCGCAGGTTACGATGTCATTCTCAAAATCATGCTTTGCCTTGAAGATATCGTGTGCCTCCGCGAACTCATAGGCGAGGCCCCGCTGCAGATGCGTGCCCGGCGTCCAGATGTTCACGGGATCCAGATCCGTCACAATTTTGTGATAGATGATTGCGGACGGCCGGAGCAGGGACGCGTACTCCACTGCGATATTATTCTCCATCGCAAGGTCGGCCACCGATTTTCCGCCGATCCTCCTGTACCACTTCTCGAACTTATCCCTGGTCAGAATGCGCGTCGAGCGGTCTCTGTGCTTCGGATCCTGGAAAATCATCTCTGTGATGAAGTCGCCGTTCAGAATAATGTTCTCAATCTTCAGATCCCGGATATACATGCTGCGGAACAGATTGAGATCATGCTGAATCAGCTGCTCGACCAGATCCTCATAATTGTCTGTCCTGCCCATGGCATTCTGCAGTTTTTCCCGGACACGGAGATTTCCGATCTTCATGTTCTGTGTGACGATCAGCTCGGATTTGTTAAAAATCGAGATCTGAATACTTCCTCCATCCAGATCGACGACAGCGGTTCCCTCGCGGATCATGTCCTCGAAGCATCCCGCAATGGAGGCAATCGCCTTGTAGCTTAAAAACCGCTGCTCCGAGTTGCTCAGAATCCGGACATTCAGTCCTGTCGTCTGACGGATCTTGCCCAGAATGAACAGATCATTTTCCGCCTCTCGAATCGCACTCGTCGCGATCGCACTGTAGCCATCCACCTTGTAGGTGTCCATGATCTTCCGAAAATCCGTCAGGACATCACAGAGCTCATCGACCATTGCAAAACCGATTCTTCCGGTGGAAAAAGAATCATGGCCAAGCTCAATCTTGTGCGCGACCTTATCAATACAGTGAATGCCGTTCTTCCTGGAGATTTCAAAAATCTCAAGAGAAACCTCATAGCTTCCGATGTGGATTGCGCCGAATGTTAAAAATGCCATTTTATATGACCCCCAAATGACTAGAATAAACCTGTTACAGTATAGGCAATATCTGCCGGAATGGACATATTTTGTATTCTAAATTCCTGTTAACTCTGTGTAACAATTTTAATTTGCCGCTTTCGCGTCTCTCCATGCTCAGACCTGTTGCCTTCGAAATCGCAGTCAGTAGTTTCCGAGGAGGCGAAGTCCGACTGCTTCGGCTTCGAGCCCGCGGAGTGCGTTCTTTACCGCGGGATCGCTGAGGTTTCCTTCAAAGTCGATGAAGAATCGGTATTCAAAGGGCTTCTCCGGAATCGGCCGGGATTCGATCTTGTACATGTTCAGTCCGTTGTAGATGAAATGGGAAAGCATGTTGTAAAGGGTTCCGCAGGCGTGCGGTACGCCGAAGCATACGCTCATCTTCTGCGCAGTACGGACAAAGCGGCGGCTGTGAGAGATGATGATGAATCGGGTGGAGTTCTTCTCCTTCGAGAGCCCCCCTTCCTTCAGGATCTGAAGGCCGAAATACTCTGCCGCGGAACGGCTGGCGATGGCTGCCTGGTTCTTCAGTCCCTCGCGGGCCACCTTCTCGGCTGCCATCGCGGTGTTCAGCACATTCTGCTGCTTCCAGTCCGGGTGCTCGCTCTGCAGATACTCCCTGCACTGCGCAAGTCCCTGCGGGTGCGAATAGACAACGTCGATGTCATCGATCGTTGCTCCGGGAAGTCCCATCAGCATATGATCGATCTTCAGCACCTGCTCTCCGACAATATAGTTGTTGTATTCCAGGAGAAGATCATAGATGTCCGATACACTTCCTGCCGTCGAGTTCTCGATCGGCAGCACCGCGAAATCCGCCTCTCCGTTTGTCACAAGCTCCATCGCCTCTTTCCAGGTTTTTACATGGGTGCTCTCGATCGTATCATCAAAGAATTCCTTCATCGCCTCGAAGCTGTACGCTCCGTAGACACCCTGAAAGACAACCCGGGCATTGTGAAAATACAGATGATCCATCAGCGCGTAATCCGCCGGAAGGGTAATCCCGTTCTCAGTCAGAAGCTGATACTGACGTTTCCGGCTGATTGCCATCAGCTGCTCGAAAAGTTCCCGCACACCCCTCCTGTTGAATTCCGAATGAGCCAGACCGGACAGATTTTGCAGTTTTTCCTGTTCTCTCTTACCGTCAAAGACTTCCTTTCCGCTCTTGATCTTGTAGTCCGCGACGCCTTCCACAAGCTTCATGCGCTCCTCAAAGAGGCGGACAATCTCCTTGTCCGTCTTGTCGATTTCCTCGCGATAATGATCCAGTTCTGACATGCTGATAATTCTCCCGTTTGTTCTTAGTCAAAATATTCTGATTCGATTTATCCGATCGTCAGATATGCGCCTGCTGTATTGCCTCTTTCTCAATTTCCGGATCCCCCAGCAGATAATTGATGTACTGCTGTGCGGTTCTACCGGAGATTCCGCCATGGGTGAGTTCCCACTTGTTGGCGCCGGCCTTCAGCTCTTCGTCCGACAGCCTGATGCCGTTCCTTCTCGCCAGGCCGATGACAATCTTGAAGAAATCCTGCTGACCCGGTTTTGTGAATCCGATGGTGACACCGAAGCGGTGAACCAGCGACAGCTTTTCCTCCATGGTATCCGACTTGTGGATACCGTTGTCGTTTACGACATCATCGCGGTCACTCCAGGTTTCCTTGATCAGATGTCTCCGGTTCGATGTCGCGTAGATCAGAACATTTGCCGGTTTTGTCTCGACGCCGCCCTCGATGACTGCCTTCAGGAATTTGTACTCGATCTCGAATTCCTCGAAGGACAGATCATCCATGTAGATGATGAACTTGTAGTTCCGGTTCTTGATCTTCGCGATCACATTCGACAGATCCTTGAACTGATGCTTGTAAATCTCGATCATGCGCAGACCGTCCGGATAGAACTCATTGACAATTGCCTTGATACAGGTGGATTTTCCGGTCCCGGAATCGCCGTAGAGCAGGCAGTTGTTTGCTTTTCTTCCCTCTACGAAGGCCTTCGTGTTGTCCACCAGCTTCTTCTTCTGGATCTCATAGCCGATCAGATCATCCAGCATCACCTTCTCCATGTTGTTGATGGCGTGGAAGGTAACATCGTTGTTCTCATCGGAAGCAATGCGGAACGCCTTGTTCAGGCCGAACATTCCGACTCCGTAATCCCGGTAAAATCCGGTCACCGCGTCAAAGAACTCATTTTCGTCCCCGGCCTGCTCCAGCTTCTCACTGAGCGTCCTGACCTTTTCGCTGACGTTCTTGTTGTACATCAATTCCGGCTTTACGATGGCCTTGTAGTCCAGAATTCTCGAGAAGCAGTCAATACCGAGCTCCTCTTCCAGCCAGCTGAAATCATAATCGAAGAGTTCCTTATAAGCCTTGAAGTCATTTCTCGCAAAATAATTAACGCTTCCGTCGCTTGCGCCGACCTTCTCACAGGTCAGACTGAAGGAGTTCTCATCCGTGATCAGCCGGAAGGTCAGATAATTGTGCCAGAGGTTCTTGTCAAAAGCGTAGTCCGTCGCGATATTGAGAATCCTCTTCACCTCATGAAAGCAGCGTGTGCGAAGCACATCCTTCGACTGCGTTTTCTCCCGCGCGTTCCGGCAGATATCACCCATCTGCGCGAGAATACAATCCTCCGGGATGCTTCCATATATCAGTAATTTTGAAATAATGTGGTCCATAGTCTCCTCCCCAGAATAATCTTCCGTTCTCAACTGCTGTCTTCGGAAAGCGCTCTTTACTATCAGTCTCTCCGATGTCCGTGATACTTCTCCTCGCAGTACTTGCAGCGGTATACCGCATGCTCCGGATCCGTCAGGATGAACACCTGATCCAGCCCCTGTTCGATGGATGTGATGCATCTGGGGTTCTTGCATTTGATGACGTTGCGGATCTCCTTCGGAAGACCGAGTGCCTTCTTCTCGACGATCTCTCCATGCTCAATGACATTGATGGTGATGTTCGGATCGATGAATCCGACAATGTTCAGATCCAGCTGATCAACGGGGCACTCCACCTTGATGATGTCTTTTCTGCCCATCTTACTGCTTCTGGCATTCATGATCATCGCGACACAGCAGTCCAGCTGATCCAGTCTCAGGTCATGATAGATGGTCATCGCCTTGCCGGCTTTGATGTGATCCAGTACAAATCCCTGCTCGATAGAACCTACATTCAGCATTTATTTTACCTCCAGCTCAAGAAGCGTGAACATCAGTGCCATTCTCATATACATGCCCCAGTACACCTGTTTGAAATAAGCGGCTCTCGGGTCGTCATCGACATCGACCGAGATCTCATTCACACGCGGAAGCGGATGAAGCACATACATATCCTTCGGCGCGAGCTTCATTTTTTCCTCATTCAGGATGTAGAAATCCTTCATGCGGATGTAGTCGTCCTCGTTAAAGAAACGCTCCTTCTGCACCCGGGTCATGTAGAGGATATCGAGCTCCGGAAGCGCATCCTCCAGTCGGATCACTTCCTTATATTCAATGTGGTTCGGATCCAGATGTTCCTCCTTGACATACGACGGAAGCTTCAGCTCCTCCGGCGAGATCAGCACAAAGCGGATGCCGGGATAACGCACCAGAGCGCTGATCAGCGAATGGACGGTGCGGCCGAATTTCAGGTCGCCGCAGATGCCGACAGTCATGTTGCCAAGTCTTCCCTTGGTCTGGCGAATCGTCATGAGATCCGCGAGCGTCTGCGTCGGGTGCTGATGGCCTCCGTCGCCGGCATTGATGACCGGAATCGAGGACTTGGCCGCGGCCACCATGGGAGCCCCCTCCTTCGGATGACGCATCGCGCAGATATCTGCAAAACAGCTTACAACGCGGATGGTATCCGCCACGCTCTCTCCCTTTGTAGCGGAACTGGTATTGCCCGAGTGAAATCCGATGACGTTTCCGCCCATATTCAGCATGGCCGTCTCAAAACTGAGCCTTGTTCGCGTGCTGGGCTCGTAGAAAAGAGTCGCCAGCTTCATACCATCGCAGACATGCGCGTACTTCTCCGGATTCTTCTCCATATCCGCCGCGAGCTTCATGATATGCTCGAGCTCCTCAACAGAAAGATCCAGCGGTGACATGACATGTCTCAGATTCTTCAACTGTCTGTGCATTATAAGCCTCCTTAAACGTAAGCTAAATAAATGACAATGGCTACTATGGCACCACAGCCTGATAAGCTGCGGATTGCATTCGAGTTATTTTACCGCAAATGCATAGGCAGAATCAAGGGACACGGAGCAAAAACCCGCAGTCGCTTCTCCCCATTCCGGGGAAAAACGCTGCGGGTTGTTCTTACTTCCGATCATCGACGTCTTCCTCCGTCGCTGTCCCGTCGATGATTTCCTGACCATTCTCGTCATAATGCGGGCGCCCGGTCATCTCATCCTCAAATTCGTCCTCCGCACGGCGGAACTCCTCCGCCGCGTCGTGCACTCTGGAGGCAAAATCCGCGGCACGCTTATGAAAGACGAAGCCGCAGATCGCCGCGTAAATCATCGCCGCCCCGGCAACCTGAACCAGTACGGAGGTCAGCCGCATCGGATGGAACAGGAATACCACACCGAGAATAAGCGTCACGATTCCGCCGATCAGACAGAGATACCATCTGTCGTCATGAAAGGTCCGGAGCGTGCTCATCTCCACAAACTGACCGCAGGCATACGAAATCAGGATCACGGCAAATAGAATTCCAGCAAAGGCAGCAATCACATCCGGTCTCGCCACAATAAAAATTCCGAAAGCCGCAAGGATGACACCGCCGGCCAGTGCGCCAGCCGCCACAGGTTCACCGCGCATATTGATATAGCTGGCGATCAGCAGCGCTCCGATCACGATCATCGCCACGCCAAGCAGTCTGCAGATCACAAACAGCGTGCTCTCCGGCCGCACCAGCAGAAAAATTCCGACGATGAGCAGAATCAGCGACCAGATATTGACCGCGAGCAGCTTCTTCTTGATATTTTCTCCAAGGTTCCTGAACATGTTTTCTTCCTCCTGCAGTATCAAATGTGCGTTTTAAGTTCAATTTCCGTCTGCACTATGCCGCGTCACAAAACCTGAAACATCGCGCTGATATTATTCCCGCGAAATGCCCCACTCTTCAAGCTTATGGTAGACGGCTGAAACGGGAAGTCCAACCACATTATAATAATCGCCTTCAATTTTTTCTATATACCTGGCGAAAATGCCCTGGATCCCATAGCTGCCTGCCTTGTCCATCGGATCCCCCGTCTCGACATATTCCCGGATTTCTCTGTCTGTGAGCTCACAGACATATACTCTGGTCCGCACGGAAAAGGTTTCCTCTCGCTGTATTTCACCCTTCTCCACCTTCACAAGAGTGACGCCTGTATAAACGTCGTGGCTTCTACCGGAGAGACTTCGCAGCGTCTCCACTGCCTCCTCCGGACTCGACGGCTTCCCGAGGATATCCGCGTCACGCGCCACAATCGTATCGGCGCCAAGTATGATACATGCAGACAGTTGTGATTTGTCGGGATTTAGTATTTCGCCGGCGACATCCTCTGCCTTTCGTCTTGAGAGACAGCGCACCACCTCGTCCGGCGTTCCGCTGCTTACCTTCTCGTCCGCGTGGCTCGGAATCACCTCGACCGAAAAGCCCGCCTGATGCATCAGTTCCAGGCGCCGCGGAGATCCTGAGGCAAGGATAATCCGGGGCATAACTCCCTTACTCTCTGATCTGATATCATTTTCCCTCATTTCATCCCTCACTTCAATTCTCACAAAAACACGCTCTGGAAAAAGGCATTGTTTCCATGGATTCAAAATCAGCCGCCAATTCAAAAACAGCAAAAAATCTCTGAAAATAAAAAAGCCTTGTTTCCATGAATTAAAAAAACAAAAGTCTCTCTGAAAATAAAAAAGACTTTGTTTCTATGGATAAAAAATAGTGTGATCATCTCTCACTATTCTTCATCCATTATGAAACAAAGCCTCTGAAATCTCAACCACAATTGACTGCAAGCAGGACGATAAGCCGGGTTATGTCGCGTACGGTCATCTATCTGTGTCCTGCCGTTGCCGGCAGGCTCAAGCGACCTACCTGAAGACGTGACGGGCAGCCACATTGCCTTCTGTTCGGTCTTGCTTCGGATGGGGTTTACATGGCATCCCCTGTCACCAGGGGATCGGTAGTCTCTTACACTGCCTTTTCACCCTTGCCCTTGTATCCTTACGGAGCCATGGGCGGTATATCTCTGTTGCACTTTCCCTGAGGTCACCCTCGCCGGACGTTATCCGACACCCTGCCCTGTGAAGCCCGGACTTTCCTCAGCCGGCACCTTTCGGCCCGCCGGCCGCGACCGTATGTCCTACTTGCAGCCAATCTTGATTATCTTACCACAAACTTCCGAAATATACACGGATTTTTAACAATCCATAATATAATTTGAGCCTGTATTATAATTCCGTATATTTTGAGCATTCTTATTCTAAGGTTTTCAGGCTTCTGCTTAACAATAGGTTTCCCCTTCCCTTTTCATTCAAGCTTCTGCTGTTCATCTGGGTTTTCTTCTGCTTCGTACGGTCATGAACAGAAGGATCACAAGAAGGATTGCTGATGCAGTGAGTGAAACCTTCCAAATACGGGTATTCGAGTTGTCACCAGTTAAAACTCCACCGGTTTTCCCTGTTCCTGCAGATCCCTTAGAGTTATTATCTCTGCTTCCCGGCATTGTCGACACTGATGGAGCACCAGGTGTATTCGAGGGAGTTAACAATACTGTCGATGCAGGTGTTACTGTCGGTGTCGTTGACGGCGTAGATGTCGCTGTCGGTGTCGTTGACGGAGTTGGCGTTTCTGTCGGATCCGTTGACGGCGCAGGTGTTTCCGTCGGTGTCGTTGACGGAGTTGGTGCTTCCGTCGGTGTCGTTGACGGCGCAGGTGTTTCCGTCGGTGTCGTTGACGGAGTTGGTGTTTCCGTCGGTGTCGTTGACGGAGTTGGCGTTTCCGTCGGATCCGTTGACGGAGTTGGCGTTTCTGTCGGATCCGTTGGCGGAGTTGGCGTTTCTGTCGGATCCGTTGGCGGTGTATACGAATTTGTGATCACGTAACCACCTTCAGCGCTTCCCGTTACAGAAGATGTATAACCATCCGGAAGTTTAGAAGTTTCCTGAACTGTATATTGAATTTTTGTTCCTCCGTCCTCATACATAGGAAGTCCGGTCCAAGTGTAAAGCCAGTTGCCTGATTCCGTCAGGGTCACCGGTTTACCGCTCGCCTCGCCATCCGCATAGAGCTGAACAGTAACCGAGTTCGGGCGTTTGCCGTCCTGATTCTCACTGTCATACCATCTCTTCAAAACGCTCAGACTGGTCTTCTCCGGTGTATAACTGTTCGTGATATCGAATCCGTTGATTGTAGTCGAATAATTCTCAACAGCGCTCTCAGCAATAGCATACGTAATCTTCTGACCATTCTTATAAACCGGGAGATCCTCAAATGAATACTTCCAGCCATCTTCCGCTTTCACTGTCTTCTCAGCAACCTTGTCTCCGTCCGCCAGCAGTTTCACCGTGATACTATCCGGACGCTTCCCATCCTGATCGTTGTTATCGTCCCAGGTCTTCGTCCCGGAAATCGTTGTCTTCTCCGGCGTATAGCTGTTCGTGATCACGTAACCGCCCTCGGCACTTCCTGTGACAGAAGATGTATAACCACTCGGAAGCTCTGACACTTCTTTAACTGTATACGCGATCTTTGTTCCGCCATTTTTATACATCGGAAGTTCGGTCCACGTGTAAAGCCAGCCGCTTGATTCTGTCAGGGTAACCGGTTCACCGCTCGTCTTGCCATCCGCATAGAGCTGAACAGTAACCGAGTTTGGGCGTTTGCCGTCCTGATTCTCAGTGTCATACCATCTCTTCAGAACGCTCAGACTGGTCTTCTCCGGTGTGTAACTGTTCGTGATATCGAATCCGTTGATTGTAGTCGAATAATTCTCAACAGCGCTCTCAGCAATAGTATACGTAATCTTCTGACCATTCTTGTAAACCGGGAGATCCTCAAATGAGTACTTCCAGCCATCTTTTGCCGTCACTGTCTTCTCAGCAACCTTGTCTCCGTCCGCCAGCAATTTCACCGTGATACTGTTCGGACGCTTGCCGTCCTGATTGTTATTATCGTCCCAGGTCTTCGTCCCGGAAATCGTTGTCTTCTCCGGCGTATAGCTGTTCGTGATCACGTAACCGCCCTCGGCACTTCCTGTGACAGAAGATGTATAACCACTCGGAAGATCTGACACTTCTTTAACTGTATACGCGATCTTTGTTCCGCCATTTTTATACATCGGAAGTTCGGTCCACGTGTAAAGCCAGTTGTTTGACTTCGTCAGGGTCACCGTTTTACCGCTCGCCTCGCCGTCCGCATAGAGCTGCACATTAACTGAGTTCGGGCGTTTGCCGTCCTGATTCTCAGTGTCATTCCATCTCTTCAGAACGCTCAGACTGGTCTTTTCCGGTGTATAACTGTTCGTGATATTGTATCCTTCGATGGTAGTCGAATAATTCTTAACCGCACTCTCAGCAATAGAATACTTAATCTTCTGACCATTCTTGTAAACCGGGAGATCCTCAAATGAGTACTTCCAGCCATCTTCTGCCGTCACTGTCTTCTCAGCAGCCTTTGTTCCGTCCGCCAGCAGTTTCACCGTGATACTGCCCGGACGCTTGCCGTCCTGATTGTTATTATCGTCCCAGGTCTTTGTCCCGGAAATCGTAGTCTTCTCCGGCGTGTAGCTGTTCGTAATCACGTAACCGCCCTCGGCACTTCCTGTGACAGAAGATGTATAACCACTCGGAAGATCTGACACTTCTTTAACTGTATACGCGATCTTTGTTCCGCCATTTTTATACATC